>NZ_JBHVDX010000090.1:0-37695 GCF_042802555.1 Streptomyces sp. NPDC057474
GGCGCACAACCCGCGAACAGGGGTTCAGCCGCCCGGCGTCGTGATGGTGTGTGCTTCGGTGAACGTGAGCAGACCGTCTGGGCCCATCTCGCGTCCGATGCCGCTCTGGCGGAAGCCACCGAACGGCGCGCGGTCGTCGCACACGACAGCGTTGGCGTGGTTGATCCAGGTGGTGCCGGTGCGCAACCGCTCCGCGAGGGCGGTGGCGCGGGCGGGGTCGGTGCTCCATACGGAGGAGCACAGTCCCGACCAGTCGTTGTTGATGTGGTCGAGGACGGCGTCGACGTCGTCGAAGGGCAGGATCGGCAGGGCGGGGCCGAACTGCTCCTGGGTGACGATGCGCAGGCCCGGGTCGGGGTCGAGGACCAGGGCCGGGCGCAGGAAGTGGCCGCCGGAGGAGGCCGCTCGGGGGTCCAGTGTGCCCAGTTCGCGGATCTCGGCTCCGGTGTCGGCCGCTTCGGCCAGCATGGCGGCGACCATGTCCCGCTGGGCGGCGCTGTTGAGGGGGCCCATGGTCGAGGTCGGGTCGCTGCCTGGTCCTACGTGTTGGGAGTCGAAGGCGGTGGAGAGTTTGCCGACGAGTTCGTCGTAGCGCGACCGGTGGACGTATATCCGTTTGACCGCCATGCAGACCTGACCGCTCGTCAGGAGTGCGCCCTGCGCCAGTCGTCCGATGTGCTCCTCGTCCAGCTCGGCGTCGTCCAGAACGATCGCCGGGTCGTTGCCGCCGAGTTCCAGAGTGACCGAGGAGAGGCTCTGCGCGGCGGCAGCCATGATGTGCCTGCCGGCGGCGGTGCTGCCGGTGAACACGATCTTGCGCACGCGCGGATCGGTGAGCACCGGGGCGACCGCCTCGTTGCTGCCGGTCACCACGTTCAGCACGCCGGCCGGCAACCCGGCCGCGAACAGCTCCAGCGTGCGCACCATCGCCAGCGGCACGGTGGGCGGCGGCTTGACCACGGCGGTGTTCCCGGCGAGCAGCGCGTACGGCAGGCTGGCGCCGAGGATCGCGAGCGGCCAGTTGAACGGCACGATGACGGTGACCACGCCCATCGGCAGCCGATGGATCCGCGAGGTCAGCGGTGGGCCGTCGAGATGCCGCACCTGGCCGAGGGTGTCGACCAGCTCCAGTGCCGCCCGGGTGCGCGCGACGAAGACCCCCATCTCCACCTGGCTCTCGAAGGAGATCTTTCCGTTCTCTCGGGTCATCAGGGCTGCCCGCTCGGCCTCACTGCCGTCGAGCAGGGTGAGCGCCTGCTCGATGATCTCCGCCCGGCGCCTGGCGGGCGTGGCGGCCCAGCCGGGGAACGCGGCGTCGGCGGCGGCGACCGCCGCACGGGCCTGCTCCTGGCTCGCCGCGGCGGCGTACCCGACGATGCGGTCGGGCGCGGCGGGGTCATGGACGGCCGTGTGGTCGTAGGTCTCGACGGTCTTGCCGTCGATGAACAGTCCGGTCCGCACCGCGGCGATCGGCGGTTCCTCAGTTCTCGTACCAACCTCTTGGGACATGCGGCTCTCCTGACAATTGCGTGGGTACCGGTCGACCAGTCGACCGGCGGGTCCGTGGGGTACGGGTCGGATGCTTCCGACTGCTCCGAGGTCGAGCGGCGTGGGCCTGAACTCCCGCAACCGGTCCGCGTACGCTCAGGCGAAGAGGTCGCTCACCGCCTCGATGGTCCAGCCGCCCGGCCGCAGCTGCTCCGCGACCTCCCCGGGGTGTGTCCACAGGGCGATCCGGTCGCCTCCGGCGGCGATGGCCTGCCCGGTGACATGGCCCGAGTCCTTCGACGCCAGGTACACGATCAGCGGTGCCACGTCGTCCGGTGAGCCCAGGCCCTGGCGCCGGGTCCCCTCGGGGATCGACTCGCCCGCGTCCGCCTTCGCCACGAGGCCGCCGAGGCGGGGCATGGTCGCGGCCGTGCGGGTCAGGGCGGTGGGCGCTACGGCGTTGACCGTGACGTCGATCTTCGCGAGCTCGACGGCCCAGGTGCGCATCATGGCGATGATCGCCCCTCGTCGGCGGTGTTGCGCAGGGTGCTGTCCCGGAGCGCGCCCCGCGTTGGTGATCATCACGTCGAGGCGGCCGAACTCGTCGACCGCGCGCCGTACGAGCGCGTCGGCGAAGTCGGAGCCGCCCGCGGCGGTGATCGTGTCGACGGTCTCGGCGGCCACGTCGGCGTCGAGGTCGTGGACGACGACCGCGGCGCCGACAGTCGCCGGCGCATGGGCGTAGGCCCGCTTCAGGCCGCTACCCGCACCTGCGACGATGGCCACTCGACCGTCGAGCATGATGTCCTCCTGAGCGGGGAGCCGGAATGGCGATTCCCTGAGCGTAGGAACGGGCCGGGTCCGAAGGATCTGCCTGATGACGGCTTCGTCAGCCGACCTGTGTCCCGGCGGGGCCAGGACATGTGTCGCGGTCGGAGGCAGCGCCCACGCCGGGAGGCACTCAGGCACCGGGCGGCACCAGTCCCTGCCGTACGGCGAACAGCGCGGCCTGGGTCCGTGACGTCAGCCGGAGCTTGCGCAGCACGTTGCTCACGTGCGTACGGGCGGTCCGCTCGCTGATCACCAGCTCGTCGGCGATCTGCTGGTTGGACCGGCCCTCGGCGACGAGGACGAGGACGTCGCGTTCCCGGCCGGTGAGCGAACCGAGTCCGCTCGGCGGCGAGACGATCTCCTGGGTGAGCCCCCGGGCCACCGCCGGATCGAGGAAGACCTCGTCGCGGGCCGCCGCGCGGATCGCGGAGACCACCTCGCCGGCCTCGGCATCCTTGAGCAGGTAGCCGGCCGCTCCCTGCGCGAGCGCGGCGTGGACGCGTTCCATTTCCCCGAAACTCGTGAGCACCACGACCCGGACCCCGGGGTGGCGCTGCTTGATCAGCCCGATCGCCGTGGAGCCGTCCATCTTGGGCATGAGCAGGTCGATCAGCACCACGTCCGGCAACTCCCCGTGTGCCGCCATCGCGTCCAGCCGGGCGAGTGCCTCCTGCCCGTCGGCGGCCTCCGCGGCCGCCTCCATGTCGTCCAGGACCTCCAGGTAGGCGCGGATGCCACGGCGTACGACGGCGTGGTCGTCGACGATCAGCACCCGCGTCGGGAGGGCCCCCGTGCCGCTTGGAGCGGCACCGTCAGCGGGGTGTTCGGGGCCGCCGGGGGCACCTCCGAAACCTGTACGGGCAGGGGAATGACCACGCGCACGGTCGTACCTCTCTGCGCGCGCGACCTGATTCTCATGGTGCCGCCCCATCGTTCCGCCCTTTCCCGCATGGTCGTCAGTCCGTAGCCCTCCGCGCGGTCCTTCGTGCCGATTCCCCAGTCGCCCTCGGACGGGGCCGGCCGCTCGTCCCGGCCCCGCAGTCCGCGACCGTTGTCGCAGATACTCGCGGTCAGGGTGTGGTCGTGCACGCCGAGCCGAAGGGTGACGGAGGTGGCCTCCGCGTGCTTGACCACGTTGTGGAGGGCCTCCGCGAGGATCCGGTAGGCGTCCTCGGCGAGTTCGGGGTCGATCGTGTCGAGTCCTCGTCCGAAGCGGAGCTGGAACTCCAGGCCGGTCCGGTGCTCGATGCTCGTGACGAGCGTGTTCACCGCCTCCGTCAGCCCGAGCTGGATGGTGGAGGACGGGCGTAGCTCGTGCACCATGGCCCTCAGGTCGGCGAGGACGGTCCGCGAGAGTGCCCCGACCTCGTTCGCGAAGCTCTGCACGGCCCGCGCGGGCACCGGCTCGCCCCGCGCACCCAGTACACCCATGGCGTTGGCCTGCATGCCGATCGAGAACACCTGCTGGACGATCGAGTCGTGAAGATCGCGGGCGAGGCGCTGACGCTCGTCCCGGCGGGCCCCGTCGCGCTCTCTCTGCAGGAGTGTGGCGTAGTCGACGGCGAGCGCGGCCTGTTCCGCCATGGCGGCGAGGAACTCCAGCGTCCGGCCGCCGATGTCCTGCCCCGGTGCGAAGTATGCGTTCAGTACGCCTTCGGCCCGGCCGCGCACCATCAGCGGCACGCTGACGAACGAGTCCCATCTCAGCTTGCCGAGGTAGTCGCGCAGGGGCTCCCAGGCCGGGTCCGAGCGGATCTCGGCCCAGCGGTGGGGCACGACGATCGGCTTGCGCTCGCGCAGAGTGTCGAGCATGTACAGCCGGGCGCCCCGGTCGCGGCACTCCAGCAGCCGGTCGAGGAAGGAATCCCAGCGGCGCAGGCCCGCCGAGCCCATCAGCCGCAGTTCCCGGCCCGTGCTGTCCAGGATGAGGATCTGCACGCCGGCCAGTCCGTCGGTCCGGACGATCTGTCTGGCCACGGCGTCGAGGGTCGATCCCAGCGATCCTTCGGAGGCCAGGGCGACAGATGTCCGGGCGATCGCCGCGACCCTGCGGTACCGGTGCCCTTCGTCCGTGACGTCGCGGAACGACACGACCTTCAGCTCCGGGTCGGCGGGCAGGTCACGGGCCCGGTAGGCGAACTCGCGCCGAGTGCCGGAGTCCGTCACCCAATGGACCACCTGCTCGTCCGGCTGATCCTCCAGCAACCCCGGGCAGGCGGTGGGTCTCTCCGCGAGTGCGAACGGGGAAGGAGTGCCGACCAGATCGGCCTCCCGGCGTGCGCCGCACAGCGCGACCGCCGCCGGGTTCAGCTGGACGAAGCGGCCCACGCGGTCCACCACGGCGAGACCGTCCACGGTGGCGGCGACGACGTCCCGCCACTCGACGGCTGGCGAACCGGACATGATCGAACTCCTCATCAGCGACGGCGATCCATGAGCGAAGGCGATCCGTCAGCGATGGCGATGCACCCCGCCTGCCGGAGCACTGACCGGCCCGGCCCGGCCGACGGGTCGGAACCGGCAGCTGGTGAGAGGCCGGGGCCCGGCGTCCCCAGCATCGTAGCCCGGTGCGCCGAGGGCGGGTCTACGTCATTCGACCTGTTCGTGACCTGGTCGAAGCGCCGATCCGATTGAGTCATTCGCCTGTGCCCACCGGCACCCGTCCTGCCTAGCCTGAGGTCGCTCCTCCGGATCCCGCCGGCTCCCCCGCGGAGGGATCCGGTGCGGCCGCACTGGAGCGAGCCCGGCGGCGTGGTCCCGCCCGCGCCCGGGCTGCCGAGACCCCTAGGACGAGGAGGTACGAGGCATGGACGTGTCCATCGGCACGATCTGGGAGGCGGTTTCCCGGGCGCTGCCCGATGCCGTCGCCATCGTCGAGCCCGGCCGTGAGATCACCTACCGGCAGTTCGACGAACGCGCGTCACGGCTGGCTGCCGCCCTGGAGGATGCGGGAGTGAGGGCGGGTGACACCGTCGCCTGTTACCTCTACAACGGCGCCGCCTACCTCGAGACGGTCTACGCCGCGTTCAAGCTCGGCGCCGTACCCGCGAACGCCAACTACCGCTACACCGGCGAGGAACTGTCCGAACTGCTCACCGACGCCGACGCGGCGGCGGTCGTGTTCAGCGGTGCCCTGGCCGACCGGGTCACGCACGCCGCCGGACACGTACAGACGCTCAAGCTGCTCGTACGGGTGGGGGAGCCGCCCGCCGGCGGACCTGCCGGGCCCGACGTACCGGAGCTGGAGGACCTGCTGGCGGCGCACGCACCGCGTGTGCCGCGCCCGCGGCCCGGGTCGGACCGTCTCTTCATGTACACCGGCGGCACCACCGGCAAGCCCAAGGGGGTGATCTGGCAGCTGTCCGACCTGCTGCACGCGCTCACCGTTCCGGTCTTCCACCCGCTCGGCGTCAGGGAACTGCCCGCGACCCTCGACGAGGCCGTCGCCATCGCGGTCGAGGCACACCACGAGAAGCGGGCGCCGACCACGATGCCGGTGGTCCCCCTCATGCACGCCACCGGGTTGTTCAACACCATGGGGGCCCTGATGGTGGGCGGCCGTGCGGTCATGGCACGGCAGGGTGGGCTCGACCCGGAGCACATGTGGCACACGGTGGCCGAGCAGCGCGTCGACACGGTCATCGTCGCGGGCAACGCCGTCTGCCGGCCGCTCGTCGACGAACTTCGCCGCGCCGAGGCGGCCGGCAGGGGGCACGACCTGGGTTTCCTGCGTCGGCTGATCAGCTCCGGCACCGCGCTCGACGACCGGCTGAAGAGGGCACTGCACGAGCGCGCCGGGATTACCGTAATCGACGCCATCGCCTCCAGTGAGGGCGGGCCCTTCGCCTTCGCGATCACGTCGTCGGCACGGGACCTCCCCGCGCGGTTCTTCCCCGCGCCCGCGACGAGCGTGATCGGCGACGACGACCGCTTCATCGGGCCCGGCAGCGGCGAGACCGGGATCCTCGCCTTTCGCGGGCCCATGCCGCTCGGCTACTACAAGGACACCGAGAAGAGCGCGCGGACGTTCCGGACCATCGACGGGGTCCGGTACGCGATTCCCGGCGACCTCGCCCAGATCGAGGCCGACGGCGCGATCCGGTTCCTCGGACGCGGCTCGGGCGTGATCAACACCGGCGGGGAGAAGGTGCACCCGCAGGAGGTGGAGACCGTCTTGCTGACGCATCCCGAGGTCACCGACTGCGTCGTCGTAGGAGTCCCCGACGAGACGTGGGGCGAGTGCGTGGCCGCCGTCGTCGCGGTGCCGCCGAACGCCACTGTCACAGGCGACCAGCTGCGCGACTGGGTCCGGCGGAGCCTCGCCGGCTACAAGGTCCCGCGTTCCGTCGTCCTGACGGACGTCCTGCCCCGTACGCCCACCGGGAAAATCGAGATCGCCTGGGCCAGAAGAGCGGCTCGGAACGCCGGTCCGGCGTGAGACTGATGGCTGGACCCGCCTGGGACGTCCCGGCCCGGGCCCGCCCCTTGTCCAGCCCTCCGCCGTGCCGCTTCGAGGGCTCGCAGCGCCTCGACCACGCTGGCGACATGGTCCCGCATGGCCGCCTCGGCCTCTGCCGGGTCGCCGACGGCGATCGCGTCGATGATCCGCTGGTGCTGGGGGAGCGACACGTGTGCCCGGCCGGGCACCAGCGAGAGCATGAACTGGTGGCGGACCACCTGGGCCCGCAGCCGTTCCACGAGCAGGTCGGCCGTCGCGTGCCCGGCGATGTCGGCGACGCGGCGGTGCAGCCGGAGAAAGAAGCCGCGCACCGCCGGCCAGGGCCCCGACCCTTTCCCGTCCACGGCCCTGTGCCGACAGCCCCTCACCCGCATGACGACATCGCGCACGTGATCCGCCCGCGCGGCCGACCGACCGGCCGCCTTCCCGGCCCTCCGGCGGTGCGCCCCACCCCGTCCGCGAACCCGACCCTGATCCCCCGACCCAAGGAGTCCTCATGACCCTCGCCGCCTCCCAACCGTCCGACGGCGCCCTGCTGGTGGTCAGCGCACACGCCGGCGATTTCGTCTGGCGCGCCGGTGGAGCCATCGCGCTCGCCGCCGAACGCGGTCAGCGGGCGAAAGTGCTCTGCTTGAGCTTCGGTGAACGCGGCGAGTCCGCCCGGGCCTGGCGGGACGGCCTCGGCCTGGAGGAGATCAAGGCCCTCCGCCGCACGGAGGCCACGAACGCCGCCGCCGCGTTGGGTGCGGAGATCGAGTTCCTGGACGCCGGGGACTACCCGTTGCTGGAAACACCCGAACTGGTGGACCGCATCGTGCGTGTGTACCGGGAGGTGAACCCCGCGGTCGTCCTCACACACACGCTCAGCGACCCGTACAACGGAGATCACCCGGCCGCCGCCCGCATGGCGCTCCAGGCCCGCGTGCTCGCCCAGGCGATCGGCTACGACGCGCCCGGCGAACCCCTGGGCGCCCCGCCGGTGTTCTTCTTCGAGCCCCACCAGCCCGAGCAGTGCGACTTCAAGCCGAACGTCCTGCTCGACATCACGGCCGCCTTCGGCAAGAAGCGCGAGGCCATGGAGTGCCTGGCCGCCCAGCAGCACATGTGGGACTACTACAGCGACCTGGCCAGGCGCCGCGGCGTTCAGCTCAAGCGCAACGCCGGCCCCAACCTGGGCCTCGGGCACGCGACCATGGGCGAGGCGTACATGCGGCTCTACCCTCAGACGACCGGGGCGCTGGCATGATCCCCGAGACCGGGCCGGGTACGCCCGTGACGACGCACATCTGGGTTCCCTTCCGCGGCACATCCCTCTACGTGGACTTCGCGGGCGGGCGGTACAGGACTCCTGACAGTCGGGACCCGCTGACCGACGCCGTCCCGCAGGGCGGCGTCACGCGGGACGACCGCTACGGCGAACCGATGTGGCGCGTCGCCGCCGAGTACCTGCACGCCGTCGTCGAAGCCCTCTGGAGCGAGGACCGTCCGTTGCGGATCCACCTCGACCAGGCCCCGAGCGCCGACCAGCCCCCGCGCCACGACCGGGACGCTGCCACCTGCGACGGATGACGTAGAGCCGCCGTGACCTTCCGCCGTCGGGGTCCGGTCATTCGAGCGAAGACCTGCCCGTTCCCCGCGCATAGCGTCGATCGTGCACCCGCGCCGACCGTATTGAGGAGCTGACGAACGTGACGAGCCTGTCGACCGACGCCTTGCACCCGCTCACGCTCGACACAGCCACCGACACCGCGCCGGCCCGGGCCCGGCGTGACACCGACTTCGACGGCGCCGTCACCGTCCAGTTCCGGCGGACGGTGGCGGACGGCGTGGTGGCGCTGGAGCTCGCGCCGGCCTCCAGCGCCCCACTGCCGACCTGGCAGCCGGGAGCGCACATCGACGTTGTCCTGCCCACGGGCGTCGTGCGGCAGTACTCGCTGTGCGGCGCGGCGCGGGACCCCGACCGCTGGCGCATCGCGGTGCTGCGAGAGCCGGACGGCCGCGGCGGCTCGCAGTGGATCCACGACCACGTCCAGGAGGGCGACGATCTGCGGGTGCGGGGGCCGCGCAACAACTTCCCGCTGAAGCCGGCCACCCGCTACCTGTTCGTCGCCGGCGGCATAGGCATCACCCCGCTGCTGCCGATGATCGCCGAGGCCGAGGCGGCCGGGGACGACTGGTCCCTGCTCTACGGCGGCCGGACGTCGGCCTCCCTGGCCTTCCTGCCCGAACTGGACGGCTACGGCGAGCGCGTGACCGTACGGCCGCAGGACGAGTACGGCATGCTCGACCTGGCCGGATTCCTCGGTGAGCCCGATCCGTCCACCCTGGTGTACTGCTGCGGTCCGGCCGGGCTGATCGACGCGGTCGAAGCGTACTGCGCCACCTGGCCCGCCGGATCGCTGAACGTCGAGCGGTTCGCGGCGGCGGCCGGAGGGGAGACCGCCGACGGCGGTGACCAGCCGTTCGAGGTGGAGCTGCGGTCGTCGGGGATGACACTCACCGTGCCGCCGGGGCAGTCGGTGCTCAAGATCCTGGAAGAGGCCGGTGTACCGGTCCTGTCCTCCTGCGAGGAGGGCATCTGCGGTTCCTGCGAGACGGCCGTTCTGGCGGGTGAGATCGACCACCGTGACTCCCTGCTCACCGAGGACGAGCGGGCCGCGGCCGACACCATGATGATCTGCGTCTCCCGCGCTCGTGGCGGCCGACTCGTCCTGGACCTCTGACTCCCGCGCACCTTCCGCGCCCCCGCATCTCCACGAGCACCTCCACGGAGAGAAAAGAGCTGCTGTCATGTTGTCCCCACACGTACGCAACGGCTGGTACATGGGAGCCTGGTCCGACGAAATAGACCGGTCCCTCATGCGGCGCTGGATCACCGACATCCCCGTCTGCTTCTACCGGCTGCCCGACGGGACGGTCACCGCCGTCGAGGACCGCTGCCCCCACCGCAAGTACCCGCTGTCCCTGGGCCACCTGGACGACGAGGGCACCCTCCAGTGCGACTACCACGGCTACCGCTTCGACGCCCAGGGCGTGTGCGTGGGCGTCGCCGAGCAGGCCGACCGGCCCAGGGCCGCGCTGCGACGGTTCCCCCTGGTGGAGAAGGACGGAGCCGTCTGGATCTGGCCCGGCGACCCGGAGACGGCCGACTCGAGCCTGCTGCCCGACACCTCGTGGCTGACCGACCCGGCCTGGACCCACGTGCACGGCGTGGTACCACTGAAGGCACGACACCTGCTGCTGGTGGAAAACCTGCTCGACCTCACCCATGAAACGTTCCTGCACCCGTCCAGCATCGGCAATGCGGCCGTCGCCGCCACCCCGATCGACGTGACCGTGGACGGCGACCGCGTCAGCTTCAGCCGCCGGATGGTCGGCATCGACGCCCCGCCCTTCTACGAGAAGTCCTGCGGACTGACCTCCCCGGTGGACCGCTGGCAGGACGGCGAGTTCCACCCCCCGGGCGTCTTCGGGCTCCGTATCCGTATCGCCGTCACCGGCACGGAGGAACCGGAGGGCTTCCACATGCGCGTGATGTACGGGATGACACCCGGGCGCGGCAACGAGACCCACGACTTCTACGCCCTCGGCCGCGACTACCTCATCGACGACCAGGAACTGACGGAGTTCCAGCACAAGCAGCAGCTGGCCGTGATGCAGGAGGATGTCGACGCACTGGAGGCGCAGGAGCTGATGTACGCCACCGACCCGGGCGGCACCGCCGAGTCGAGCATCCGCTCCGACCTGGCCGCGCTGCGCGGACGCCGCGCGCTGTCGAAGATGCTCGCCCGCGAACAGCGGCAACAGGGCGAGCAGGCCGCCGGGGTGTCCGTATGAGCGCCTTCGTTCTCGTCCACGGGGCCTGGCACGGCGGCTGGGTGTGGCAGCGCGTGATACCGCAGCTGCGCGCCGCAGGGCACGAGGTGTACGCCCCCACGCTGACCGGGTTGAGCGACCGGACGCACCTGCTCAGCCCCCAGGTCGGCCTGAGCACACACGTCCAGGACGTCGTGGCGCTGATCGAGGCTCACGATCTGCGCGATGTCGTGCTCGTCGGACACAGCTACGCCGGCCAGGTCGTCACCGGGGTCGCGGACCGGATCCCGGAACGGCTGGCCAAGCGGGTCCACCTCGACGCGTTCGTCGGCGACGACGGTGACGCGGCGATCGACCTGCTCCCCGCCACCGTCGCCGGACACTACCGGGAGTCCGTCGCCGGTCCCGGCTTCGGCTGGCTCATCCCGGTGCGCTCGCTGAGCGTCCTCGGCGTCACGGAGCAGGCGGACCTGGACTGGCTCGGCCCACGGCTCACCCCGCACCCGTGGCTGACCTACACCGAGCCGCTACGGACGACCGGCAAGGCCGACCAGGTGCCGGGTGCCTTCATCGAATGCACCGACTGGATGCGGGTGTTCACCCCGCACGCCGAGCGGGCCGCGGCACGGGGTTGGCCGGTCCACGAGATCGCCACAGGACACGAGGCCATGGTGACGGCCCCCGGCCAACTGGCGGATCTCCTGCTGCGGATCACCGAAGCCTGACAGCCGGCCCACCGGGCCTGAAAGCCGGCCCACCAGCCCGCTCCCAGAAGGGACACCCAGCCTTATGGAATTCCTCGTCCGCACCGAGAACATCCTGCCCCCGGACACTCCCGACGACGTCCGCGAGGGGCTGCGCACAAAGGAGCGCGAACGGGCACAGGAACTCCGCGAGGCCGGAATTCTCAAGCGGCTGTGGCGGGTCCCCGGGCGAGCCGCGACCATCGGCCTGTACGAGGCGGCCGACCCGGCGCAGCTGCACGACGCGCTGGTCTCCCTGCCGATGTGGAAGTGGATGGACATCACGGTCGAGGCCCTCGCCACGCACCCGCAGGAGAAGGCGCCGTGACAGGCCCGGACGGCCCCGTCACCCGGGTCGCGGTGGTCACCGGTGCTGCCGGCGGACTTGGCGAGTCCATCGTCCGCCGACTGGTCGCGGACGGGTTCACCGTCGCCGCCCTCGACATCGCCGAACCCGACGGCACAGGCGAGGGGCCCGCCGTACGGCGCTGGCAGTGCGACGTCAGCGACCCCGCCGCGACGCGCAGGACGGTGGACGCGATCACGGAGACGTACGGCGGCGGTATCGATGTGCTGGTCAACAACGCCGGTCTGCTGTCCGGCCGGAGCAGCCTGCTTCAGGCCACCCGGCAGGAACTGCACCGCTTCTTCGACGTCAACGCCGTCGGCCCGCTGCTCATGGTGCAGGCGTGCGTGCCCTGGCTGCGGAAGAGCGAGTACGGCGGACGGGTGATCAACGTCGCGTCCCGCACGTTCTTCACCGGGGCGCCGGGCCAGATCGCCTACGTGGCGAACAAGGGCGCGCTCATCGGGATGACCCGGGTGATGGCGCGTGAACTGGGCGAGTACCTGATCACCGTCAACGCGGTGGCCCCCGCACAGGTCGCCACCCCCGGAACCAGGGCGCACTCCGGCGACGAGGTCTTCACCGCGACCATGCGGCAGCAGGCGATCCAGGAGTTCGTCACACCGGAGCACTTCGCGGGGCTGGTCTCGTATCTGGCCTCGCCGGACGCCGCCATGGTCACTGGCCAGACGTTCGTCTGCGACGGCGGGGGGCTGCTGCACTGACCGGCACGTCACCAGCAGTGCGTGGAGAAGGACGCGGAGAGAAAGAAGGGAGAGGAACAGCATGTCCATCAGCACCCCCCGGATCCCGGGTACCTATGTCTTCGACACCGCCGACAGCCGCCGCGGGCAGGCGCTGAACCGGCTCTGCGGATCGCTCAAGGACGCCGCGAGACGTGCGGAGTTCAGCGCCGACGAAGCTGCGTACTGCGACGCCTACGCGCTCACGCCCGAGCAGCGGGACGCGGTCCTCAACCGTGACTGGACACGGATGCTGGAGCTCGGCGGCTCCATTTTCTACGTGTTCAAGCTCGCGGTGCTGGACCAGAAGTCGATGCAGTACCTCGGTGGTGTGTTCACCGGCATGACCACCGAGGAGTTCACCCAGGCGTTGAAAACGGGAGGGCGGAGTTTTGGCTGAGGTGATCTGGGGTCTGGCCACCTCGCACGTGCCGTCGATCGGAGCGGCCATGGACCACGGGAAGACCCAGGACCCGTACTGGAAGCCGCTGTTCGACGGGTATGGGCCGGCGCGGGAGTGGATGGCCCGGCACACGCCCGACGTGGCCGTGGTCGTCTACAACGACCATGCCAACGCCGTGGACATGTCCGTCACCCCGACCTTCGCGATCGGAGCGGCCTCCTCCTACGAGGTGGCGGACGAGGGCTGGGGCAGTCGTCCCGTGCCCACTGTCATAGGCGCCCCCGAATTCTCCGACCACCTCGTGGAGAGCCTGGTCGACGCCTCCTTCGACATCACTGTCTTCCAGGACCTCGCCGTCGACCACGGGCTGACCGTGCCGCTGTCGGTGTACTGCCCCGACCCGGGGGAGAGCTGGCCGTGCGCGGTGGTTCCCCTGCTGGTGAACGTCATCCAGTACCCGCAGCCCACCGCGGCACGTTGCCTGGCCCTCGGCCGCGCGCTCGGCGAGGCGATCCGGTCCTACCCCGAGGACCTCAAGGTCGCCGTCTTCGGCACCGGCGGCATGTCCCACCAGCTCGCAGGTGCCCGCGCGGGACTGATCAACCAGGACTTCGACCGGATGTTCCTCGACGCCATCGAGCACGAGCCGGAGAAGCTGGCCGCGATGAGCCGCGAAGAGTACATCCATGCGGCCGGCTCCGAAGGCATCGAGCTCATCATGTGGCTGATCATGCGAGGGGCGCTCGGTCCGCGTGTCCGCCGTGTGCACGAGACCTACCACGTACCGGCTTCCAACACCGCCGCCGGAATGGTGCTGTTCGAGAACTTGGAAGCCGACAGATCCGCGTCCGAGGCTCCCTGATGTCGCGTCAGGAATGCCTCGTCCTGAGACGGTGAACCATGTGGTGATCGCTCGTTGGTCTGTGTCCGGGAACGTTGGCGGTAGGTGAGGGGGCTCGGACTTCCCTCTTCCCTCGCCCGGCTCGGCGTTGACGGCGCGGGCGGGCGGGCGGGACGGTGTCCTGCTACGGCTGAACGGGAAAGCGCCCGAGCCGGCGCGCGGCTTCATGCGCATGCTCCAGGAGACCCCGTCACTGCGTGCCCGGCACTTCGAGAAGCAAGCTGAAGTCGCAGGAACTGCTGGTGCCGGAGATCGCCAGGCGACTGACGACCCACTCCTGACCGGCCGGACGATCCCAGGCCGAGCGCGCTGGCCGCGGCAGCCTGTCGGCGACGCCTCAACACGGGCTCAGTCAAGATTTCCTCCCACCATCCGACAGTTCTTCCCCGGCTCTTCGATCGTTCCCTTGGCGGACTTGACCATGTTCGTGATGGTGAGTGCTTCGACCACGACCGTGCCGTAGGTGCGGGCGATGGCGGTGGTCGTCCGGTGCTGCCAGTCCAGGGCCCGGCGCTTGGCTTTCGCGCGCAGTCCTGCGATCTGGTCGTAGGTGCGGTGCAGCCGGCGCCCGGCCGTGGGGCGGCCCGAGTTGATCCGGGGAGAGGACATCAAGCCGGGGGCGGTGGTGATCGATGCCGGGTACAACCCGGGCAACGTCGGGGACGCCCACTTCGACTCCGCCGTCCAGCGGGCCGGGCTGATCACGCCGGTGCCGGGCGGGGTCGGTCCGATGACGATCGCCACGCTGCTGGAGCAGACGGTCACGGGGGCGGAGCGCCAGTTGGGGCGGTGAGGAGCCACCCGACCCTCGGGAACGTTTTCGGACAGGGGCGCTTTCGGGTCATCGCGCTGCGGTCCCCCTGTCTTCGCGTGGCGGCGGCGCCATACTGACGGGCGTGCGCGTAGCGATCATGACGGCGGGTTCCCGGGGTGACGTGGCCCCGTACACCGGACTGGGACACGGGCTGGTGCGGGCCGGGCACGAGGTCACGCTGGTGACTCATGCCCGGTTCGAGCCGCTGGTCGCGGGTTCGGGAGTCGCCTTCCACTCCCTGCCCGTGGATCCGCGGGAGGAGCTGGAGTCGGCGCGCGGGCAGGGACTGCACCGGAGTTCCACCGGGGCCGGGAAGCTGTACCGGGCGGTGGAGATGGCCCGGAGTCTGGTGGGGCGGATGGCTGGTGATCTGGTGGCCGCCGCCCGTGCCAGTGACGTCCTGCTGCTGGCCGGCACCCTCGCGCCGCTCGGCCACACCATCGGCCAGGGGCTGTCGATCCCGAGCCTGGGTGTGAACCTCCAACCCCTCGCACCCACACGGGAGTTCGCCCCGCCGATGACCGGGGTCCGCTCCTGGGGTCCGGTCGGCAACCGGGCGGCCGGACACGCGGTGAACACAGCCGTCGAGTGGATCTTCACCGAGGAGGTGCGCAGACTGCGCGCCGAGTACGGGCTCCCGCGCACCGGCCGGGTGGCCGCGCGGCGCACCCGGGAGCGGCTGGACTGGCCGGTGTTCCACGGCTTCAGCCCCCGGGTGGTGCCCCGCCCCGGTGACTGGCGGGCCGGGCTGGACGTCACCGGTTACTGGTGGCCGTACGACCGCGAGGACCGGCTGCCCGCTCCGCTGCTGGACTTCCTCGACGCCGGACCGCCCCCGGTCTTCGTGGGCCTGGGCAGCGCGACCGTGCCCGATCCCGAGCGGTTGAGCGGTGAGGTCGTACGGGCCCTGCGGGCGGCCGGGCTGCGCGGGGTGATCCAGCGGGGCTGGGGCGAACTGCGGGGCGAGGGCGAGGACATGTGCACCGTGGGCGAGGTGCCGCACTCGCTGCTCTTCCCGAGGATGGCGGCGGTCGTCCACCACGCGGGCGCGGGCACCACGGCGGCGGGCCTGCGCGCCGGGGTCCCGGCCGTGCCGGTTCCCGTCCAGTTCGACGAGGGCTTCTGGGCCGCCCGCCTCGTCGCCCTCGGAGTGTCCCCCGGTGCCGTACCGCTGCGCGGCTTCACGGCCGCCGCGCTGGGGGCGGCACTGCGACGGGCGACCGCCGACCCGTCGTACGGCCGTCGCGCCCGGGCTCTGGCCGAGGAACTGCGCGCGGAGGACGGGATCGAGCCGGTGCTGACCGCGGTGAACCGGCTCTCCTGACGGCGCCGGCCTCCTGCCTCTGCGCTCCCCCGGTCACCGGCCTCCTGCGTCAGTCCGCACCCGGTCGCCACCCCGCCGGCCGCAGTATCCCCAGCAGCAGTCCGACCAGTTCGTCGACCACCTCGTCGAGGGGGGCCTCGACCCAGCCGGCCTGCCAGTCGTGGAGGAGGCCGTTGACGCTGCCGATGAAGGCGGTGGCGGCGATGCGGTAGTCACGGGGGACGGCCTCGCCGCGCTCGGCGGCCGCGGTGGCCTCGGCGCAGATGAAGTCGATCCAGCGGGAGCGGCGTTCGAGGCGCTGGCGTTCCATGCGGGGGCTGACGCCGACGATCTCGGTGAAGGTGATGCGCAGTCGGCGCGGGTCGCCGGTGACGTTCGCGGCGTAGGCGCGGAACGCGGCGGTGGCGCGCTCGGCGATCGACTGCCCGTCCGCCGCGGCGAGACCGGTGAGCGCGGCCTCCTCGGCCCAGTCGTTGACCTGGAGGTGGAGGGCGGCCAGCACGTCCTCCAGGGTGCGGAACTCCTCGTAGAACTGACGGGTCGACAGTCCGGCGGCCTCGCTCAGCCCCGAGATCGTGGTTCCCCTGAAGCCGGGGCTGTCGCCGAAGAGCTGGAGGCCCGCGTCGAGGAAGCGGCCTCGGCGCTCGGCCCGGCGCTCCGCCGCGGACCTGCCCCCGTACCGGCCGGTGGGCTGTTTGAACCTGCCCGCCACGCTGCTCCTCCCGACGGAACGTCACTCGGTACGACGGCCGGGTTCGGCCGTCGGTCGATTTTGTCGTGTCCCTGGTCTTGTGGTGAAGCGGGGACGTTCCTTACTTTCCAGTAAGTCCATCTGAACGCCGACGTATTCAGACTTCCCGCCTTCCGTTCTTACCTCATGTCCCCCAAGTCGATTTGGCATGCTCTGAGCAAGCAGGAGGAACCGATCATGACCGTCGCCCGCACCCCCCGCCGTTTCCGAACCCGGCACCTCGGTGCCGTCGTCGCCGCCCTCGCGCTGACCACCTCCGCCGCGGCGACCGCCACCCCGGCGAGTGCCGCGGCCGATCTGCGGGAGGTGATGTTCGTGGGCAACAACTGGGAGGGCACCGCGGACGTCATCAAGTCCTCCGGCGACTTCGCGAAGGTCGGCCGGGTCAACGTCATCCCCGACAAGGACGCGCGGATCGCGGAGATCAACGCCGACCCGATCAGGTGGATCGCCTACATGACGATCCGGAACAGCGTGGGTGAGGGCCACGACCAGTACGTGGACGACATGTACTCCACGCCAGACGGGTCGTCGATGGTCGTCTCCCGCCCGAGCTTCGCCGACGTGGTCTCCATCAACCTCACGACCGGCGCCATCAACTGGCGCTTCCCCGTGTCGGGTTACCGCTCCGACCACATGGCGGTCTCCCCCGACGGCAAGCGGGTCGCGGTCTCGGCCTCGACGTCGAACACGGTGCATGTGCTGGACATCGTCACCGGCCGGCAGCTCGGATCGTTCAAGACCGGCGACAAGCCGCACGAGAACATCTTCACCAGCGACGGCAAGTACGTCTGGAACATGGCGATCGGCGATGTGAACACCGCGACCGACGCGCCCTGGCTGGACTGGACGAAGGGCGACCGGAAGATCACGGTCGTCGACACGAGCACCTTCCAGCAGGTCAAGGTGATCGACATGCGGGAGCGCCTCGACGCGATCGGGCTGACCGACTACTCGGACGCGGTCCGGCCCGCCGCGTTCTCGCCCGACGAGACGAAGCTGTACTTCCAGGTGTCGTTCTTCAACGGCTTCTTCGAGTACGACATCGCCACCGACAAGATCACCCGCACCAAGACCCTGCCGAAGAACCCGGCGACCAGCGACGACCGCACGACCTTCGTCAACGACTCCCGCCACCACGGCCTCACGATGAAGCCGGACGGCACCAAGCTGTGCGTCGCGGGCACGATGGACGACTACGCGACCGTCGTGGACCGGGCGACCCTCCAGGAGGGGCCGCTCCTCCCCGTCTCCAAGCCGTACTGGTCGACCGTCAGCGGTGACGGCAAGTCCTGTGTGGTCTCCGAGAGCGGCGCCGACCAGGTCACGGCGATCGACTTCGCCACCGGTAGGAAGACCGTGTCCGTGCCAGTCGGCGACCACCCCCAGCGGGTGCGGCTGGCGCATGTGCCCGCCGACTGGACCGGACCTTCCGCTAACTGAATTCAGTGGCCAGCCAACTCGACAGCTCCGTCCGCGCCGCGTTCAGCTGCGTCGTGGACGGGGCTGTCGCGCCGTTGGTGACCAGGGCGTAGTGGAGCTTGCCCGTGTCGGCGGCGGTGAGGAGCAGCCGGCGGCTGCCGGTGCCGCCCGGTTCCTTGGCGGCGGCGATCGGTGTGGAGGTGGTGTAGGCCGGCGGCGCGGCCGTCACCCCGAGGTCGGAGACCACCGTGGTGGACGCGGTGGGGAAGGACGCCGGGAGGTGCAGCTCGGTCGGTTCGGTACTGCCGTCCGAGCGCCAGACCAGCAGGGAGTACTGGCCGGAGCCGACGAGCGAGGAGACGTTCGGCAGTGAGCTGGGCACCGGGTTCCACGTCAGCGTCGTGGAGCCGTCGCGCGACTTGTCCTCGTAGGTGAAGGCGACCGTGCTGCCCGCCGTGGCGCTCGGGTAGATCCGGTCCAGCATCCGGGCGTCCTGGCGGAGCACGGCCGTACCGGAGTCGTCGAGCCGTACGGCCGACAGATCCTCGTCGTTCCAGGCGTCACCCTCGACCTGCACCTCGTCGGGGTTGTCGTTCATCAGCTCGTGGTGGCGGCCCCAGTAGATGTCCCACTGCCACTGGGAGCCGGAGAGGACCGGGCCCGAGGAGGCCGGGTCCGACCACCAGTTGACGCCCTTCACGCGGGAGTCCAGCGCCTGGTACATGGCCTTGTAGACCGTGGGCGCCTTGTCGGAGACCGAGCCGTTGAGCGGGTGTCCGAACTCGCTGATGATGGCCGTGGTGCCGCCGGCGGTGGCCCGGTCACGCACGGTCCCGAAGTCGTTCACGTACTGGCCGTTCTCCGCCTTGCCCCACATGAAGACGCCGGAGATCGCCTTCTGGTCGTAGAAGTGGGTGTTGAAGACGTACCGCGGTCCGATCGTGCCCGCGTCGAGGAGTCCGCCCTCCTGCTTCTGGAAGTCGATGTTGGCGTTCCAGAAGAGGTTCGGCTCGACGAAGGCCGGCTTGGACTGCCAGCCCGCCGCGTCCATCCGGGAGCGGAACTTGACGTAGAACGGCCACAGGACGTCCTTCTCCCACGTCCTGCTGGTCTGTCCCGAGTCGAGGATGCCGGGATGCGGCTCGTTCCACGGGTCGAAGCCGACGACGCCCTGGAACTGGGCGGACGTGAGGTTGGACTTCACGTACGTCATCGTCTTCTGCGCGGTGTCCAGGAAGGAGTCCTGGAGCCCGTAGGTGTTGTGCCAGAAGTCGTACGTCGACTCCGTCACGGCCGCGTTGGACGTGATGTTCTGGCCCCAGAACGGGCAGATCCCGCAGTACTCGTCGGGGTAGTCGCCGAGGTCGACGGCCCACTTGGGGGCGCCGTCGCCCGTGTACCAGCTGTCCGAGTCGAACAGCCAGCGGGAGTACAGGTCCTGGTGGAAGTCGGGGTAGACGCGGATCCCGGCGTCCAGGAACGCGCCCATCTGTGCGGTGGCCGCCGCGAGGTAGGTGGTGTTCACCTGTCCGCGCACCGGTTCCGCGTACGCCCAGGACAGCAGGAAGCGGACGGAGTTGCCGCCGCCGAGCGCCCTGAGCGCGGTCGCCGACTTCTTCGCGTCGGCGACCGAGGCGAAGGGCAGACCGTTGTTCTCCTTGAGTTTCGTCTCACCCGAGACGTTGTAGCCGCGCAGGACGACCTCGCGGCCGAGGCCGTCCTTGAACCTGCCGCCGTCGACCGTGAGGGTGGCCGCGGCCTGCGAGTCGAACCAGAGTTCGTCAGTGAGAGCGGAGGCGGGCTGGGTGGGGCCCGCCGTGGTCAGGAAGCCGGTGACGAGGATCAGGACACCGAGCAGACGAGTGCGCAATCTTGACATGTCCGCCACATTCGACATGTGCACTACCGTCCCAATGGTCGGGCGAGCCGTCAATAGCAACTGACGCACGAGTAAGTACCCGTTTTCGCAAGACAGTTCACCTGTCACGGCCGATTCTTTGCCCTGCACGACCCGGTGAGGCCTTGTGCGTCGGCGCGGGGACCCGATAAAGGCCCCCACGTGATCGTCCGGCGCTCCTCAGACACCCACCCGCCGGGTCAGGTGCAGCAGGTACTCCTTGCGGTCGAGGGGGTTGTGGTCGGTGCGCGGCCGTTCGGGGACAGTCGTGCCGCCGACGGGCGCGTAGTGGGCGAAGGCCGTCTCCAACTCGCCCTCGCCGCCGGTCAGTCCGGGCAGCCGCTGCTCCAGACCATGCACCCGGGCGGCCGGCACCAGCCCCTCCAGCCGTACGACCCTCCCGCTCATCCGCGTGTCCTGCGGTACGGCGCGCAGCGCGGCCAGTACCGGCAGAACCGCGCCCAGGGAGTCCGCCGGGGCGTCGATACGGAAGCGGTGCATCGGCTCATGGACGCGGGTACCGGCCCGCCTCAGCGCGTCCATCAGCACCAGCGGGGTCAGTCCGCGGAAGTCCGCGCCCGTGCTCGACATGCTCTTGTCGAAGCGCTGGTGGGCGTGGCTCTGCCGGGGCGAGTAACCGGAGTGCGTCACCGTCACCACGCAGTCGGGGACCCGCCACCCATGGACGCCCTGCTCCAGAGCCTCCCGCACGGTGTCCTCGACGGCCTTGAAGAACGCGTACGGCATGGACCCGAGCTCCACCTCCAGCCGGAAGTCGACCCCGGAGCCGACCGGCGCCGGCTCCACCCGCAGTCCGACCGTCGCGAGGAACGGGTTGCCGTCCTTCTTGTTGAACTCGACGGCCTCGCCCACGCCGGCGAGGCGCTCGACACAGATGGTCGTCGTCTCGCGGAAGGTGACGTCGATGCCGTACTCGTCGGCGAGCGTCGCCTGCACGACCTCCTTCTGCACCTCCCCGTACAGCGACACAGAGGTCTCCTGCCGGAGGTCGTCGTGGCGGAGGCCGATCAACGGGTCCTGCTCGGCGAGTTGGGTGAGGGCGAGGTGGAGGGCGCCGCCGTCCTCGGCGTGGGCGGGGAGGACGACCGTTTCGAGGGTGGGCGGTGAGAAGTGATGTCCGTCCGCCGCCCGCTCGCGCGGTACGCCGATGGTGTCGCCGATCCGGATGTCGGCAACTCCCCACAGCTGGGCGATCCGGCCGGCCGATACGGCGGTTTCGCGGACGGCCGCACCGCGTTCGAAGACGCTGATCGCGGTGACCTTGCCTTCGAGTTCACCGTCACGGAAGGTCAGCCGGTCTCGGGTGCGTACCGTCCCGTCGAACATCCGCACATAGGCGATCTTCTCGCCCGCCGGGCCGCGCTCGACCTTGAAGACGGTGCCGGAGACAGGGCCGTCCGCTTCTCCGTCGGTGGCGGGCAGCAACTCCCGGATGCCGTCGATGAGTTCGCTGATTCCCGCGCCGGTGATCGCGGAGCCGTGGAAGACCGGGTGGACCAGGGCTTCGCCGGTCTGGGCGGCGAGTGCCGCGCGCAGTCGGGCGTCGGGGACGGCCGTCTCGTCGTGGACGTAGGCGGCGAGCAGGCGGTCGTCGTGCTCGGCGAGGAGTTCGAGGAGCCCGGGCGGGAGGGGGTCGTACGGGGTGAAGTGGGCCTTCGCTGTGCCGAGCCGGCCGACCTCGCCCATGGGGACGATCGCCGGGGTGAGGCGTGCTGCGATGGTCTCCAGCAGGTCCCGGTGGCGCGCGCCCCGGCGGTCGAGCTTGTTGACGAAGATCAGCGTGGGGATGCGCAGGCGTCGCAGGGTGCGCATGAGGACGCGGGTCTGTGCCTGGACGCCTTCGACGGCCGACACGACGAGGACCGCGCCGTCGAGCACGTTCAGGACGCGCTCCACCTCGGCGATGAAGTCCGGGTGGCCGGGGGTGTCGATGAGGTTGACGGTGATGTCGTCGATCTCGAACGAGACGACGGCGGACTTGATGGTGATGCCGCGCTGTCGTTCCAGCGCCAGGGAGTCCGTGCGGGTGCTGCCGTCGTCGACGCTGCCGATCTCGTCGATGACTCCGACGGTGTGCAGCAGTCGTTCGGTGAGACTGGTCTTACCTGCGTCGACGTGCGCGAGGATGCCGAGGTTGAGCGTGCGTGACAAGCGTCATGCCCTTCGAAATGGGGGTCATTCCTTCCTGGGTGGACATGAACGCAGCGCGCATCGGGGCTCCTTGATCGCTCGGTGGGGCTTCGTGCGCAGTGAAGCAGAGCGGATTGCGCACTCGCAACGGGTTTCTCCGCCCCCGCCGCCCCCCTACCCGTCCCTCCCCCGTCCAGGGGCTGCCGCCTCTTCGAGGCGGCGCGGAAACCCCGGTCGGCAGGCGGTGGGGGGCGGGCTGTCGGACGCTGGAGGCACGAGTGGCGACGGTGAGAGGAGCGGGCCCGTGCGTGAGATCCTTCCGGCGCTCGGCCAGTGGTACGCGGCGGGCTCCCCCTTCGGTCTCGCCACCGTCGTCGCGGTCAGCCGGAGCGCGCCGCGCGGGCCGGGGGCGGCCATGGCGGTCGGGCCCGGTGACGAGGTCGTGGGCAGTGTGTCCGGCGGCTGTGTGGAGGGCGCGGTGTTCGAGCTGGCCCAGGAAGTCGTGGCATCGGGCGAGGCCCGGCTCGAGACCTTCGGGTACAGCGACGAGGACGCGTTCGCCGTGGGGCTGACGTGTGGCGGGGAGATCACGCTCCTTGTGCGGCGGGTGACGGCGGCCGAGGACCCGACGTTCGGGCGGGTCGTGCAATCCGTGGGCGCCGGGCACCCGGTGACTGTGGCGACCGTGATCGACGGCCCCGCCCCTCGCGGCGCCACGCTCGCCGTGTGGCCGGACACGACGGTCGGCACATCTGGCACACCCGCCACACCCGCCACACCCGCCACAGTCGGCGCATCCTCCGCACAGGGCACGCACGGCACGCTCGGCTCGGCGGGGCTGGACGCGGCCGTCACCGCCGACGCGCGCGGCGAGCTTGCGCAGGGTGCCACCGGGCAGCGGCACTACGGGCCGCACGGTGAGCGGCGCGAGGACTCCGTCACCGTCTTCCTGCATTCCTTCGCGCCGCCGCCCCGCATGCTGGTGTTCGGCGCGATCGACTACGCGGCGGCGGTCGCCCGGATCGGCGACTTCCTCGGCTACCGCGTCACGGTGTGCGACGCCCGCCCGGTCTTCGCCACCCCGAAACGTTTCCCCGCCGCCGTCGAGGTGATCGTCGACTGGCCGCACCGCTATCTGCGTGACACCCCCACCGACGACCGCACGGTGATCTGCGTCCTCACCCACGACCCCAAGTTCGACGTGCCGCTCCTTGAGGAGGCATTGCGCCGCCCGGCCGCGTACATCGGGGCGATGGGCAGCCGCCGTACGCACGACGACCGGATGCGGCGACTGCGGGAGGCCGGGCTCGACCCGGCCCAACTGTCCCGGCTGCGCTCCCCGGTCGGCCTGGACCTCGGCGCCCGTACACCGGAGGAGGTGGCCGTGTCCGTCGCGGCGGAGGTCGTCGCGCTCAGGTGGGGCGGCAGCGGGGTGCCGCTGACGGCGACGACCGGGGTGATCCATCCGCCGCGCCCGAGCGGTTGAGCACAAGGGTGACGGTCGAGGACCGCGACGGCAGGACCGTCGGCGACTCGGCCGAGGTCAGGTCCGGGGTGGCAGTCGGTGCAGGTGTACGTCCGTCAGCTCGCCGTCCGCCACTGTCGCCGTCATGTAGGTGCAGTGGGGCTGGCGGCGGCGGTCGGTCGGGGAGCCGGGGTTGAGCAGGCGCAGGCCGGTGGTCGTGGTCGTGTCCCAGGGGATGTGGCTGTGGCCGAAGACGAGGACGTCGGTGTCGGGGAAGAGGGCGGCGCAGCGGGGCTCGCGGCCCTGGGCGGGGCCGGTCTCGTGGACGACGGCGAGGCGCAGGCCGGCCAGTTCGGCGTGGGCGACCTCGGGGAGGCGGGCGCGCAGGGCGGGGCCGTCGTTGTTGCCGTACACGGCGATGAGGCGGCGGGAGCGGGCTTCGAGGAGGTCGAGGGTGGCCTCGTCGACCCAGTCACCGGCGTGGACGACCACGTCGGCCTCCGGAAGCTCGGCGAGAAGCCGCTCGGGCAGCGCCTTCGCGCGCTTGGGCAAGTGGGTGTCGGTCATCAGCAGCAGGCGCACGGAGTCAGGGTGTCATCCGGTGGCGGGCCGCACTCGATGGAGGTGCGGGGCCGCGCCCGATGGAGAAGGCCACGGTGGAGGGGGAGGTCGTATCCGAGGGAGGACTCGTGGCCGGACTCAGGCCCCCAGCCGGACGGGAGTTCCGGCCGCCGGGAAGAGCCACGGCCGGCAGGAGCGTGTCACCGCACGGAACCCCGCGCCCACACGAAGACCCACGGCCGACAGCCGGAGCCGCACACAACAAGAGCGTATAGCCGAACGGAACCCCGCGCCCAGACGGAGACCCGCAGCCGACAGCCGGAGCCTCGCTCGGCAAGAGCGCGTGGCCGAACGGACACCCGTGGCCGGAGCGAAGCTCGCACCCGGCGCGTGGGGTCACTCGATGGGGATCTCCGCCCACACCTGTTTTCCGCCGCTGACCGGGACGGTGCCCCAGGCCGAGGACATGGCCTCGACGAGGAGGATGCCTCGGCCGCCGGTCGCCTCCCAACCGATGATGGTGGGTTTGGTCGGCGTGCGGGGTGAGGAGTCGGCCACCGCGACGCGGAGGCGGTCGGCCAGGAGGGTGAGGTCGAGGCGGACCCGGCCGTCGGTGTGGACGAGGGCGTTGGTGACGAGTTCGGAGACGACGAGGAGCACGCTGTCGGCCGTGGACTCGACGTCCCAGCGGCGCAGGACGCGCCGGGTGTAGCGGCGGGCCTGTCCGACCGCCTGGGGGACGCGCCACACGCTCCAGTTCTCGCGCTGGGGGCGCAGGGCCATGCCGTCGTAGCGCAGGAGGAGCAGGGCCACGTCGTCGTCGCGGTTGGCGCCACCCAGCAGGGTGTCGGCGACCACGCCGAGGTGGGTGGGGTCGGCGCCGGACAGTTCGGCGGCGAGGTGGTCGAGGCCGTCCTCGACGTCGACGTCGGCGGATTCGACGAGCCCGTCCGTGGTGAGGGCCAGCAGCGTGCCGGGGGCCAGGCGCAGGGGGCTCATCGGGAAGTCGGCCTGTATGACGACGCCGAGCGGCGGTCCGCCCTCCGCCTCGCTGATCTCGGTGGTGCCGTCCGGGTGACGCACCACGGGCGGGATGTGGCCGGCGCGGACGTACCAGGCGGAACCTTCCTCCAGGTCGATGTCGACGTAGCAGCAGGTGGCGAAGAGGTCGGTCTCCATGTCCATGAGGAGCCGGTTGGCGTGCGAGACGACGACGTCCGGGGGGTGCCCTTCGACGGCGTACGCGCGCAGAGCGGTGCGCATCTGGCCCATGAGGGTGGCGGCGCCCGCGTTGTGGCCCTGGACGTCGCCGATGACGAGAGCGACGTGGTTGTCCGGCAACGGGATGACGTCGTACCAGTCGCCGCCGACCTCCAGACCGGCGGTGGTGGGCAGATAGCGGGCGACGGCGACCGCGCCGGGCAGCTGGGGCAGGCGGCGCGGGAGGAGGGTGCGCTGGAGCATGCCGACGAGTTCGTGTTCGGCGTCGAAGGCGTGGGCGCGCATCAGGGCCTGCCCGGCGAGGCCCGAGGCGGCGGTGAGCAGGGCGCGCTCCTCGGGGCCGAAGTCGTGGGGGTTGTCCCAGCCGATCAGACAGGCCCCTGCCATGCGGCCCCCGGCGGGCAGCGGGAGGACGGCCAGGCCACCGGGGCCGACATCGGCGAGGGCCGGCTCCAGATCGGCCCCGGCCGGCCAGATCCCGGCGCGTCCCTCGCGGAGCGCGGTGGCGAGGGTCGGCATGGTGCGCACCGGCGCGTCCGGCCACTCGGAGCGCCATTCGGAACGCCACACCTCGGGCCACACCTCAGGCTGCGGCGGATCGAGGACGGTGACGACGAGACGGTCGCCCTCCAGCTCGGCGAGGGCGATCCGGTCGGCCTGGAGCGGCTTGCGCAGGGCGGTCACGACGGCCTGACTGACGTCACGCACGGTGCCGGCGGTGGCCAGGGCGGCGGCGAGGCGCTGGATGCGGGCCACGTCACCGCGGCCGGTGCGCAGGGTGGAGGCGTCGGCCACAGTGCCGACGAGACGGGCGGGCCGGTTCTCGCCGCCGGGCAGGATCCGGCCGCGCAGCCTGAGCCATTTCTGCTCGCCGGAGGGCTGCAGGATGCGGAACTCCAGCTCCCGGTCACCGATGGACATGTGGTCCGCCTCCACGACGGACATCAGGGCGGGCAGGTCCTCGGGCACGGTCAGCGCGATCAGGGTCTCGACCCGGCCGTCGAAGTCGTCCGGGCCCATGCCGAACAGCTCCAGCAGCCCGTCGTCGACCTCGACCCGCCCGGTGTCCATGGCCAGGTCGAACGAGGCGCCCGGCCCGGCGGGCGGGGCGGGGGCGGCGCTGGTGACCGCTTCGGCGAACAGGTCGAGGCAGTGCCGGTCCTCGGCGTCGAAGGCGTCCGTGCCGTCGCCGACGGCGACGAGGCAGCCGCGCTCGCGCAGCGGCAGCACGCCCAGCGAGAAGTCCTCGGCGTGGGCGCGTCGGACGTCGGCGTCCTGCTGGAGGTCGGCGGAGACGAGCCAGCGCGCTCGGCCCGTACGGCATGCCTCGGCGGCCGGGGCGGCCCCCGATGCCGGGTAGCTGTCGCGGAGCCCGTACAGGGTCCTCGGTACGCCTGCCGAGCCGGCCAGGGACAGCGCGTCGCCCTCGCCGTTCGGGATGTAGACGGCGGCGACCGTCGCACTCGTGAACACGAGCACCTGTTCGAGGATGGCGTGCAGCCGCTCGTGCGGATCGAGATCGCCGCCGAGCGTCTTGAGCGCGAGATCGGCACGCAGCGTCCTCGTTCCGCGTTCCGCAGCGCCCTCACTGACCACTTCGCAATTACAGCGCTTCCGGCACGCTCGCGCAGCCCCTGGGACCGTTCCGCGAGGCCGGGGCCCCGCTCCGCACCGCCCGGGTTCGAAAGGCACCGAACAAATCTTTACGCATGCGTTCCGCACGGTGATCGCGTGACAGGCGTGACGGGTTTCTGGTGACAGCCGTGACTGTCGGGCGCTCCGGCGGGCTGGAAGGCTCGTCGTCACCCGGCCCAGGGGGCGACGACAGCGACGGCACACGACCCGGGGGACCCGCATGGACAAGCGGTACGAGGCGTACGCGCTCGCCGACGGACACTTCTACGAGACACCGGACCGGCTGTCGGTCGGTGACCGCGCCGGCACGGCGGCGCCCGGCTACGAGACCGCCGGGCGCGCGGTCCCCGAGGGCTGGCGGGCCGCCCGGATCGGGGACTGGCTGACGCTGACCCCGGTCGACGACGGTGGGCGGCCCCGTCCCGGGCCCACCCAGGGATGGAAGGTGCACGCATGCGCCACCCGGGGGAACGCGGACCGGATCGCGGCGATCGTGTGGGACTACTGCGTGCCCCGGAGCATCCCGTTCAAATTCGTGCCGGGCCCGCATCTGCTGCATCTGCGCAACGCCAAGTACGCGGCCCGCGACACCAGCGGCAAGTTCGTGACGGTCTACCCGGCCGACGAAGAGCAGCTGCACCTCGTCCTGCGCGAGCTGGGCGAACTCCTCGACGGCCTCGACGGGCCGTACATCCTCACCGACCTGCGCTGGAACGACGGACCGCTGTACGTCCGCTACGGCGCGTTCGCCCGCTCCTTCGTCGTCGACGAGCGCGGCGCCCTCGTGCCGGCCGTCCGCGACGGCGAGGGCACCCTGGTTCCGGACCAGCGGAAGCCGACCTTCCATGTGCCCGACTGGGTGACCCTGCCGACGTTCCTGGAACCGCAGCTCGCGGCACGCAACACGACCACCGTCGGCGATCTGCCGTACCGCATCGACAAGGCGCTGCACTTCTCCAACGGCGGTGGGGTGTACGTCGGCAACGACACCCGCGACGGCCGCCGGGTCGTCCTCAAGGAGGGGCGCCCGCACGCCGGGCTGGCCGCCGACGGGGCCGACGCGGTCACCCGGCTGGAGCGGGAGAAGGACGCACTGGAGCGGCTGGCGGGGCTGGGGGTCGTGCCCGAGGTACGCGACTGGTTCACGCTCGGCGACCACCGCTTCCTCGTGATGGACTTCGTCGAGGGCCGCCCGCTGAACTCGTACGTCGCCGAACGGCACCCGCTGCTCGCCGCGGACCCCGAGCCGGGCGCGGTCGCCGCCTACACGGCCTGGGCGTTACACGTCCACCGGGCCGTCGAGGAGGCGGTCGAGGCGGTGCACTCGCGCGGGATCGTCTTCAACGACCTGCACGTCTTCAACATCATGGTCGCGCCCGACGAGCGCTCGGTGTCCCTGCTGGACTTCGAGGCGGCGGCTCCCGCCGAGGAGAACGGCCGCCAGATCGTCGCCCATCCCGGCTTCCTGGCACCCCCGGACCGCACCGGCCCGGACGTCGACCGCTACGCCCTGGCATGTCTGCGCCTCGCGCTGTTCCTGCCGGTCACGTCCCTGTTCGTGGTGGAGCGGGACAAGGCCGCGCATCTGGCCGCGGTGATCGCGGAGGAGTTCCCGGAGGTGCCGCGCGAGTTCCTCGACGAGGCGGTCGCGGAGATCACCCGTGGGAGCGGTGCCGCCGAGCACACGCCGGCAGGGGTGGAGGGGGCTCGGGCACGTGCGGAGGGGGCGCGTGCCCTTGAGGGCGGCTGGTCCCTCGCCGAGCCCGGGGACTGGCCGTACAGCCGTGACTCGATGGTCAAGGCGATCCTGGCCTCGGCCACGCCGGAGCGTGACGACCGGCTCTTTCCCGGGGACGTCGCCCAGTTCTCCGACGGCGGTGGACTCGGCCTCGCACACGGCGCTGCGGGCGTCCTGTACGCGCTCGCGGAGGTCGGTACGGAGCGTTACGAGGAGGGCGAGCGCTGGCTGCTCGACCACACCGACCCGGTGCCGATCGGAACCCCGCTCGGCCTCTACGACGGTCTCGCGGGTGTCGCCCACACCCTGGACCGGCTGGGCCACCGGCAGCGGGCCCTGGACCTGGCCGAGCAGATCCTCGCCGAGAAGTGGCACAAGCTGTCGTCCGACCTGCGCGGCGGCCTGGCCGGGCTCGGCCTGGTGCTCGACGAGCTGGCGCGGACCACCGGTGAGTCCGGGCTGCGCGAGCACGCGGCGGAGGCCGCGCGGCTCCTCGTCCACCGCCTCGCCGAGCCCCGCCCGGCTCCGCCCCGCCGCCGCGCCGGTCTGCTGCGCGGCGGGAGCGGTCCCGCGCTGTTCCTGCTGCGCCGGTACGAGGCGACGGGCGACCCCGCGTTGCTCGACGCGGCGGGCGAGGCTCTGCGGCAGGACCTGGAGTGCCTGGTCGACCAGAAGAACGGCGGGCAGGCCGTCGACGAGGGATGGCGGACGATGCCGTATCTCGGCGACGGGAGCGTGGGCGTGGGCATGGTGCTCGACGACTACCTGGCCGCGGCCGGCACCGGAACGGACGACGCCGGAACGGACGAGTTCAAGCGGATCCGTGCGGGCATCCTGACCGCCGCGACCTACCGTTTCTACGCGCAGCCGGGGCTGTTCGAGGGCCGGGCCGGGATGATCCTCCACCTCGCCCGGACAGGCGCCCCGCGCGAGCGGCTGACGGAACAGATCGCCGCGCTCGGCTGGCACTCGATGCCGTACCAGGGGCAGCTGGCCTTCCCCGGCAACCACTTGATGCGGCTCTCCATGGACCTCGGTACCGGAACGGCGGGGTGCCTGCTGGCGCTCGGCGCGGCACACACCGTCGCCGACGACGCCACGGCCCGGCTGCCGTTCCTGCCGCCGCTGCGACGGCGGCCCCATTGACGCGGTTCCGCCGCCCGGCGGAGTCGTGACGCAACACCCCCGTCCCCAAGGCCCAGCGCGGGCCACCGATCGAAAGGAATCGACATGGCACTTCTCGACCTGCAGACGATGGAAGCCGACGAGACGACCGGCACCGGCGGCCCCAGCTCCCTGAGCGTGCTGTCCTGTGTGAGCGCTGCCAGCATCACGCTCTGCCTCTGACCCGAACGGGGCGTCCGGGGCATCCAGGGCGTCCGTAGGACCGGCGTGGCAACTGAGTCGCGCGCCGGCGGCTCCGGACGGTTCCTCTCCCCTGTTTGGGGAGGGGCCGTCCGGGGCTCATTCATCCCCTCATCCATCCGGCCATTCAGGCCATTCATCCGGTCATTCATTCCGGTCATCCCACGTCAGGACGGGTATGACGACCCTCACCGAAGCCGGTGCCCCCGGCCCGGCAGCCGCGTCCGTCCCCCTGCTGCGCTCCACCGTCCGGCACTCCGGCCCCCGTTGCACGGCCCTGGCGCTCGTGGCCGTGGCCGCGGCGGGGGCGAATCTGTTGCTGCCGGTCGCGCTGGGCCGGGCCCTGGATCTGCTGCTGGCCGGTGACCCGGGGGGCTCGCGCTGGGTGCTGTGGTGCACCGCGCTGATCCTCGCCGTCGCCGTGCTGGACGCCGTCGAGACCGTACTCGGCGGGACCACGAACGCCCGGGCCACCGCCTGGCTGCGCCACCGCCTGCTCCGGCATGTGCTGGCCGTGGGGCCACGGGCCGTCGGCCGTTTCGGGCCGGGGGATCTGGTGGCCCGGCTCGTCGGGATCGCGGCCCAGGCGGGGACGGCACCCGCCACGGTAGCCGCGCTTCTCGCCGCGGTCGCCGGGCCGCTGGGCGCGGTCGTGGCACTGGGACTGATCAACCTGTGGCTCGCGGTGGTGTTCCTGGTCGGGGCCCCGCTGCTCGCCCTGGTGCTGCGCACGCTCGCCCGGGACACCTCCGAGTGCGTGACGCGCTACCAGCGGGCCCAGGGCCGTATCGCGGGTGGCCTGGCCGAGGCCGTCGCCGGGTCCCGCACGATCGCCGCCGCCGGAACCGCCGACCGGACCGTCGCCCGCGTCCTCCGCCCCCTCCCCGAACTCTCCCGCGAGGGGCACCGTATGTGGCGAGTCCAGGGCCGGGCCGCCGCGCGGGCCGCCGCCGTGGCGCCGCTGTTGCAGCTCGCCGTCGTGGCCACAGCGGGCGTCCTCCTCACCCAACGGCACGTCTCCGTGGGCGAGTTGCTCGCCGCGTCCCGCTACGCCGTGCTGGCCGCGGGCATCGGCGTACTGGTCGGACAGCTCTCGGGCCTGATCCGCGCACGGGCAGCGACAGAGCGGCTCGACGAGATGGAGACCGAGCCCCCGACCACGTACGGCGACCGCCTGCTCCCGCCTTCGGGGCAGGGGCGGCCGGAGCTGCGCCGCCCGTCCCGGCGGGGGCGATCGGAGTTGGACGGCCCTTGCGGACCGGGACGGCTGGAGCCGGACGGCTTCTCCGAACACGGGCGGCTCGAGCTGGACGCCCCCTCCGGACAAGGGCGGCTGGAGCTGTGTTCCGTGACCGTCCGGCGGGGTGGGCGCGCCGTGTTGGACGGGGTCGACCTTGTCGTACCGGCCGGGACCACGCTGGCCGTCGTGGGCCGCTCGGGCGCGGGCAAGTCGCTGCTCGCGGCCGTCGCCGGGCGGCTCACGGATCCGGACGAGGGAGAGGTACGGCTCGACGGGGTGCCCCTGCCCGAACTGGACCGCCGGGAGCTGCGCCGAGCAATCGTCCACGCCTTCGAACGCCCGGCCCTGCTCGGCGACTCCATAGAGGACACCATCGCCTTCGGGGTCCCCCGCCCCGCCCCGGCCCGCGTAAGGGAAGCCGCCCGCGCCGCGCACGCCGACACCTTCGTCCGCCTCCTCCCCGACGGCTACGCCACCCCTTGCGCCGACGCCCCCTTGTCGGGCGGCGAGGTGCAACGCCTCGGCCTTGCCCGGGCGTTCGCCCGCGACAGCCGTCTCCTCGTCCTCGACGACGCCCTCTCCAGCCTCGACACCGTCACGGAGCACCACATCACCGACGCGCTCCTCCGTCCCACCATCGGCGGCAGCCGCCTGATCATCGCCCACCGCGCCGCCACGGCCGCCCGCGCGGACACAGTGGTGTGGCTGGACGGGGGGAGGGTGCGGGCGGTGGGGTCGCACGCGGAGTTGTGGCGGGTGGCGGGGTACCAGGAGTTGTTCGGGGCGGGGGGTGATGCCGGGGCGGAGGTCGGCGCTTGCGCATCGGCCGACACGGGAGGCGCGTCGGACCGCAGGCGTGAGCCGGAGAGCAGCGCCCCCGCATCAGCCGACGCGGGCAACCAACCGGACCGTAGGCGTGAGGCGGAGGGCAGCACCCGCGCAGGGACCGGTATGGGCGGTGCAGAGGTCGTCGCCCGCGACGACACCGCGTCGCAGGGCCCTTCGGGCGGAGGGGGCCGATGAAGGGCGGCCCGGAGGGGCGGCGTTCCGCCGGCCGGCTGAAGACCGGACCGGCGACAGCGGCGGGCCCGGGCGCGGCCCCGGGCCCGGGGTCGGGGTCGGGGTCGGCGGACACCGAATTCGCACGGATCGAGGGCTCCTCCGAACGGACCGGTCCCAGTACCGGGGCCGGCGTCACCTCGCCTCCCGCTGGGCCCCAGCCGCGACGACACGTCCCCCCGCCCGGCCTGCCGCGTCGTGGCCTGCGCTTTCTGCGGCGCCGCGTGCGCGTCGTCGTACGGCTGGGCCTGTGGTCCGCGCTGGAGATGGGGCAGACGTTTCTGATGGGGTACGCCCTGGCGCGGGCCCTCGACGACGGGTTTCTCGCCGGGCGGGCCGGGGTCGGCTTGGGGTGGCTCGGGGTCGGGGCGGGGGCAGTGGTCGTCGGGGCGTTCGGGACCGGGCGGGTGTACGGGTGCGTGGCGGGGCTGGTGGAGCCGTTGCGGGACCGGCTGGTGCGAGGGGTGGTCGGGCGGGGGGTGCGGGAGGCGGACGGCGGGGCCCTGTCCGGGCTGACCCAGCAGGTGGAGATCGCCCGGGACACCTTCGCCGGACTGGTGATGGTGTCGCGCTCGTTCCTGTTCACCGCCGCCGGGGCGCTCGTCGGGCTCTTCTCACTGGCCCCGCCCCTGCTGCTCGTCGTGAGCCCCCCGCTGGTCGTCGGTGTGGCCCTCTTCCTGGTGACGCTCAGGCCGTTGGCCCGCCGGCAGGAGACCTTCCTCGTCGCCGACGAGGCCCTCGCCGACCGACTCGGCGCCGTCTGCCCGGGGTTGCGGGACATCACGGCGGCCGGGGCGGAGGACATGGTCGCCGCCGACGCCGGTCGGTGCGTCGACGCCGAGCACCGGGCCGCCCGCTCGCTGGCCCGCTGGGGCGTCGCACGCGTCGCCTCCCTCACGATCGGCGGCCAACTGCCCGTCGTCCTGCTCCTGGCCACCACGCCCTGGCTGCTGGACCACGGGGTCACCGCGGGCGCCCTGATCGGCGCCCTCGCCTATGTCACCCAGTCCCTCCTCCCCGCCCTCCAGAACCTGGTCCACGGCCTGGGCACCAGCGGCTCCCGACTCGCGGTGGTGCTGCGCAGACTGGCCCCGCCGAGCGCCCCTGCGCCTCCAGCCCAAGCCTCGACGCCACCCAGTCCATCGTCGACCTCAGCCGCCCCGTCGCAGACAGCCCGACCTGCGCAGCCGGGGCCGCTCACCGCTCCCGACTCCGACTCCGACTCCGACTCCGGTCACCGTCCCAGCCCCCGTCCCGACCCCGGCCCCCGTCCCGACACCACCACCCGTCCCGACACCACCACCCGTCCCGACACCACCACCGCTACCCCTCTCCCACCCCACCCGCCCCCCGACGCCCTCGTCCTCTCCTCCGTCACCTTCGCCTACGGCTCCTCCCGCACCCCCGTCATCGACGGCCTCGACCTCCGCGTCCCCCAGGGCACGCACCTGGCCGTCGTCGGTCCCAGTGGCATCGGCAAGTCCACGCTCACCGGGCTCGTCGCGGGTCTCCTGCGCCCCCGGCGCGGCACCGTCCACTTGTGTGGGCAGCCGGTACCCGGCGCCACATCGCGCGCACACCGGGTGCTCATTCCGCAGGAGGCGTACGTCTTCAGGGGATCCCTCGCGGAAAACCTCGGCGAGCTGCGGCCGAAACCCGTGCCCGAGGCGGAGCTGTGGGCCGCCGCGGAGGCGGTGGGGCTCGCCGAGGTGATGGTCCGGCTGGGCGGTCCGGCGGCCGAGGTCGACCCGGGCGCGCTGTCCGCCGGGGAGCGGCAGCTCGTAGCGCTGGCCCGGGCGTATCTGTCGTACGCGTCGGTCGTGATCCTCGACGAGGCGACCTGTCACCTGGACGCGGAGACGGAGGAACGCGCGGAGCGGGCCTTCACGCGGCGGCCGGGCACGACCCTCGTGGTGGTCGCGCATCGCGTCAGCTCGGCCCGCCGCGCGGACCGGGTGCTGGTCATGGACGGGCGGTGCGTCACGTACGGGGAGCACGGAGAGCTGCTGGCACGCTCGCCGCTCTACCGGGACCTGGTCGGCGCCTGGTCACCCGCACCGACTTGGCCGCATCCGCCCGGCCGGCGTCCCTCAGAGCCAGCCCTCCCCCTGCGAGATCCTGATCGCGTCGATCCTGTTGCGCGCCCCCGTCTTACGGGTGATCGCGGCCATGTAGTTGCGCACGGTCCCGTGGGAAAGGTGCAGGCTGCCGGCGATCTCGGCGACGGAGGCGCCCTCGGCAGCCAGGGATAACACGCTCAACTCGCGGCGCGTCAGCGGCATTTCGGCGGCCTTGAGGAAGCCGAAGCCGAGGGAGTCGTCGACGAAACGTTTCCCTCGGGCGACCTCGCGGATCGCGGACACCAGCCGCTGCGGCGAGCCCTCCTTGTCCACGTACCCGAGGGCGCCGGCCTCCGCCGCGCGTTTCAGGAGTCCGGGTCTGCCGGCGTTGGCGAGGACCAGGAGGCCGGGGGCGGGGCCGCCCACGCCGCGCAGGTCGGCGAGGGGCGGGATGCCGACCGCGTCCGCGCAGTCCAGGTCCGCCGCGCAGACATCGGGCCGCAGGGAACGTACGCGCCCCGGCGCCCCGCGCCAGGACGCGTCGTACACCGCCAGATCGGGTTCCCGGCGGAGCCACTCCGCCAGCACCGACCTGACCAGACATTCGTCGTGCACGAGCAGTACCCCGATCACGTTTGCCCTCCGCCTCCCGGCCACCGATGTCCTCCGCCTCAGCGCGTGCCCATTGTTGGCGCCCCCGACCACGCCCGGGCGCGAAGAACCAGCCATCGGGGTGCGAGGGGGCGCACTCCCGGCGCCCGTGCGCGATGCCGCGCATCACCGAACGGGCATGGCCCGGACGAGAGGGGGTACAGCGGTGCGTCCGCGGCACGGCGCTCGCCGTGCGCATGCGGCCCCCAGGGGGGAGCCTTGACCCGGGGGCCTGTCGCGCGGTCGTGCGAGGAGGTGGTCGGCAATGTCCGACGTCCACGCGTCCGGAGAGCGGACGACCGTCGAGACGGCCCGCGTCGGCCATCCGCTGCTCTCGCTGGCGCTGGCCGCGATGATGGACGACGTCGGGGCCCACTCCGGCGCGGTGTATCTGCTGACGCCGGACGAGCCGGTCCTGGAGATGGCGGTCATGGCGGGGCTGCCGAGGTCGTTCGCCGCGCCGTGGGAGCGGGTGGGGCTGAGCGCGCCGGTCCCGGTCTCCGAGGCGGTACGCGGGCAGCGGCTGGTGTGGGTCAGCGGCGAGGAGCAGATGGCCCGCCGGTATCCCCGGATCGCCGTGGTCCTGCCCTACCCGTTCGCCCTGGCCGCGCTGCCGGTGGCGACCCGCGACACCACCTACGGCGCCGTCTTCCTGACCTGGCCCGGCTCCCACCCGCCGGAGCTCAGCGAACGCGAGCGGGACCAGCTGACCTCGGCCTGCGACCGGCTCGCGAAGCGGCTGCGGCGCGCGGAGGAGGAGGGCCGGCCGGTGCTGCCGGAGCCGGACCTGTCGGCGCCGTCGGCGACCATGGTCGCCGGGACGCTCGGCACGGTGGAGGCGGCGCGGATGGTGGCGCGACTGCCGTACGGGATGTGCGCGCTCGATCTGCACGGGCGGATCACCTTCGCCAACGCGGCCACGGCCGAGCTGCTCGGCATCCCGGTGAGCGGTCTGCTGGGCACCCAGCTGTGGGCGTCGGTGCCGTGGCTCAACGATCCGGCGTACGAGGACCGGTACCGGGCGGCCCTGATGAGCCAGCACGTGACGTCGTTCGTGGCGCTGAGACCGCCGAGCGACTGGCTGTCGTTCCGGCTGTATCCGGGGACGAACGGGCTGAGCGTACGGATCTCGCGAGCCCGTGCGGTCGCCGAGGCCGAGCACGCCGCGCGGCTGGAGGACGACGAGCCCGGCCGTCTGGTGACGATCAACCACGTGCTGGCGCTGGCGAGCGCGCTCACCGAGGCGGTGGGTGTGCAGGACGTGGTGGAACTGGTCGCCGACGAGATCGCCCCGGCCCTCGGCAGCCAGGCCCTCGTGATGTTCGGCTCACGCGCGGGGCGCCTGCATGTGCTCGGGCACCGGGGCTACACCGACCCGCACCTCGTGGAACGCTTCGACGGCATGCCGCTCACCGCGCCGATGCCCGGAGCGCACGCTCTGACCACCGGAGTACCCGCCTTCTTCGAGTCCCGGCAGCAGCTGGAGCACCTCTATCCGATGCGGCAGGACACCCCGGACGGGCTGGGTGCCTGGGCGTACATCCCGCTGATCGCCTCCGGACGGCCGGTGGGCACCTGGGTGCTCGGGTACGCGGACCCGCATCCGTTCCCGGCCGACGAGCGCGCGGTGCTGACCAGCCTCAGCGGTTTCATCGCCCAGGCGCTGGAACGGGCACTGCTGTACGACGCCAAGCACCAGCTCGCGCACGGACTGCAGCAGGCGCTGCTGCCGCACTCGCTGCCGTCGATCCCCGGGATCGAGGCGGCCTCCCGCTATCTGCCCGCCACCCGGGGCATGGACATCGGCGGCGACTTCTTCGACCTGGTCCTCTCGCACGGGCGGGCCTCCGCCGTGATCGGCGACGTCCAGGGGCACAACGTGACGGCGGCGGGCCTGATGGGGCAGATCCGTACGGCGGTCCGCGCGTACACGACCGTCGGGCAGGCGCCGGAGGAGGTGATGAGCAGCACCAACCGGCTGCTGATCGACCTGGGTTCGGAGCTGTTCGCCAGCTGTCTGTATCTGCGGCTCGATCCGGAGCACGGGACGGCCGTCATGGCGCGGGCGGGGCATCCGCCGCCGTTGCTGCGCCGGCCGGACGGGAAGGTGCGGGTGCTCGACCTCGCGGGTGGTCCGCTGCTCGGCATCGACGCGGCGGCGACGTATCCGACGACCGAGGTGGCGCTGACCGAGGGGTCCGTGCTGGCCCTTTACACCGATGGGCTGATCGAGTCGCCGGGGGTCGACATCGAGGACGCGCTGGCGGGTCTCGGGGAGCGGCTTTCGACGGCGGCGGCCGGGGAGCAGGCGCTGGACTCGCTCGCCGACAGTCTCGTGCGGGAGATCGAGGCGGCGGAGGAGCGGGCAGATGATGTGGCCTTGCTGTTGCTTCGGGCCACTGGCGCCGGGTGAGCTGTGACCTCCGGGGGCCGTCGGTGCGTCGTCGGCTGCCGGTGCGTCGTCGGCCGTCGGTGCGTCGTCGGCCGTCGGTGCGTCGTGGCTGGTCGCGCAGTTCCCCGCGCCCCTTATATGGGGCTGCGCCCCATTCGGGTCGCGAGCCCAGCCGCAAGAAAACGAATCGGTCCGGCCCTCCCGCCGGAGGGCCGGACC
>NZ_JBHVDX010000091.1:0-36857 GCF_042802555.1 Streptomyces sp. NPDC057474
GTGGGCCCCGGCGGGAACGGTGAGTCCCCGCGCGACCGCGCGACCCCGGAGAGGGGGGTCGGATTCCAGCGGAGATGGTGATCCGCATTGAGGAGTTCGTTCGGGAATCGTTCGGGTACCCGTCCAAGCAGAACCGGTTGTGGCCTTGATCGATTACCTCTGGCATTATCTGACCGCTTTTGAGTGCTTACGGGGTGTGACTCGGGCCACGCAGATTGGGCGTAACGCTCGCGGGAACAGCGCGATGACCTAAGAGGTGACAGCCGCGGAGGGAATACGGACGCCGTTCAGGGCGCTGTGCATCTTCCCGGCCCCCGCCCGCACCGTCGGCCCACTCCCAAGCCGGTGGTCGGCTCCTGTCCACAGTGGACGGGGCCGGAAGCCGTTTTCCAACGTTCCGAGAGGTTGTTCGTGTCGGCCAGCACATCCCGTACGCTCCCGCCGGAGATCGCCGAGTCCGTCTCTGTCATGGCGCTCATTGAGCGGGGAAAGGCTGAGGGGCAGATCGCCGGCGACGATGTGCGTCGGGCCTTCGAAGCTGACCAGATTCCGGCCACTCAGTGGAAGAACGTACTGCGCAGCCTCAACCAGATCCTCGAGGAAGAGGGTGTGACGCTGATGGTCAGTGCCGCGGAGCCCAAGCGCACCCGAAAGAGCGTCGCAGCGAAGAGTCCGGCCAAGCGCACCGCCACCAAGACGGTCGCGGCGAAGACGGTGACCACCAAGAAGGCCACCGCCACAACCGCTCCCGCGGTGCCCGCGGCCGATGCCTCCGCCGAGGACGCACCCGCCACGAAGGCGGTCGCCAAGAAGGCGGTCGCCAAGAAGGCGGCCCCCGCCAAGAAGACCGTCGCCGCCAAGAAGACGGCGGCCAAGAAGACCACCGCCAAGAAGGACGACGTCGAGCTGGCCGACGAAGAGGTCGTCGAGGAGACCGCCGGTGGCAAGCCCGGCGAGGAGCCCGAGGGCACCGAGAACGCCGGTTTCGTGCTGTCCGACGAGGACGAGGACGACGCGCCCGCCCAGCAGGTCGCCGCCGCCGGTGCCACCGCCGACCCGGTCAAGGACTACCTCAAGCAGATCGGCAAGGTCCCGCTGCTCAACGCCGAGCAGGAGGTCGAGCTCGCCAAGCGCATCGAGGCCGGTCTGTTCGCCGAGGACAAGCTGGCCAACGCCGACAAGCTCGCGCCCAAGCTCAAGCGCGAACTGGAGATCATCGCCGAGGACGGCCGCCGCGCCAAGAACCACCTCCTGGAGGCCAACCTTCGTCTGGTGGTCTCCCTGGCCAAGCGCTACACCGGTCGCGGCATGCTCTTCCTGGACCTGATCCAGGAGGGCAACCTCGGTCTGATCCGCGCGGTCGAGAAGTTCGACTACACCAAGGGCTACAAGTTCTCCACGTACGCCACCTGGTGGATCCGTCAGGCGATCACCCGTGCCATGGCCGACCAGGCCCGCACCATCCGTATCCCGGTGCACATGGTCGAGGTCATCAACAAGCTCGCGCGCGTCCAGCGCCAGATGCTCCAGGACCTGGGCCGCGAGCCCACCCCGGAGGAGCTGGCCAAGGAACTCGACATGACTCCCGAGAAGGTCATCGAGGTCCAGAAGTACGGCCGCGAGCCCATCTCGCTGCACACCCCGTTGGGCGAGGACGGCGACAGCGAGTTCGGTGACCTCATCGAGGACTCCGAGGCCGTCGTCCCGGCCGACGCGGTCAGCTTCACGCTCCTGCAGGAGCAGCTGCACTCCGTCCTCGACACGCTCTCCGAGCGCGAGGCGGGCGTCGTCTCCATGCGCTTCGGTCTCACCGACGGTCAGCCGAAGACCCTCGACGAGATCGGCAAGGTGTACGGCGTCACGCGTGAGCGCATCCGCCAGATCGAGTCCAAGACGATGTCGAAGCTGCGCCACCCGTCCCGCTCGCAGGTCCTGCGCGACTACCTCGACTAGGTAGCACGGCACCCGCCCGCACGGTCGGTCCCGAAGGCCCGGTTCCCCCGAAGGAGCCGGGCCTTCGGCGTGTGTGCGGCATGCGGAAGCCGACCTGGTAGATCACTCTGGGTGTGCCATCCATTTCCCAGAGTGAGGAGCGCGCATGCGTCGATCGTTCGTCCGACTGCTGGCTGTCGCGGCCGCCACGGCCGTCATACCGCTGGCGTCACCGCCTCCGGCGTCGGCCGAGGTCGTCATCGGCGGTCATCCGGTCGAGATCTCCCAGGCGCCCTGGACGGTGGCGCTGTCCAGTCGTGACCGGTTCGGGGGTACGCGGGCCGGGCAGTTCTGCGGCGGTGTGGTGGTCGGCCGCTCCACCGTCCTGACGGCCGCCCACTGCCTCAGTGAGGACGTGCTGGGCGGTCCCCCGGAACGCGTCGCCGATCTGAGGATCATCGCGGGCCGCGCCGAGCTGTCGTCGGCTGAGGGCCAGGAGATCCCGGTGAGCGGCGCCTGGGTCAATCCGGAGTACGACCCCTATACGAACGCCGGGGACTTCGCGGTGGTGACCCTCGCCTCACCGCTGCCCGAGAACTCCGTCCTCGGGTTGGCGGGGGCCGGTGACGCGGTGTACGTGCCGGGCACGCCGGCCGCGGTCTACGGCTGGGGAGACACCACTGGTGCCGGCGACTATGCGCGGAGTCTGCGGGCCGCGCCGGTGAAGGTGCTGGCCGACGCCGTCTGCGAGAGGGCCTATCCAGGCAGCGCGGAAGGCAGATACCTGTCCGGCTCCATGGTGTGCGCCGGGGAGCAGAACGGCGGCCGGGACGCTTGCCAGGGGGACAGCGGAGGGCCGCTGGTCGCCCAAGGGAAGCTGATCGGGCTCGTGTCGTGGGGCAGCGGCTGTGGGCTCGCCGGGAATCCCGGCGTCTACACCAGGGGCTCGTATGTGGCCCGGATGCTGGCGCGGAGCCGCTGAGGCGGCACGAGGCGCAGTACGCGGCGTGCGCCATGGTGTGTGCGGTACGAGAGCGGGCGGCCACCCCGTGTGTACGGGAGTGGCCGCCCGGTCACCGGCCTCGAGCCGGTGGCGGCTCGTCGTAGGTGCGAAGCGTCAGCGCTCGTCCTCTTCTGCGGTCGCGGGAGCAGCCGTGAGCCGCTCCGTCTCGTCCTGTATCTCCGCGGCGATCTTCTTGAGCTCCGGCTCGAACTTGCGGCCGTGGTGGGCGCAGAACAGCAGCTCTCCACCGCTCAGCAGGACGACGCGCAGGTAGGCCTGGGCGCCGCAGCGGTCGCATCGGTCAGCGGCCGTCAGCGGGGTCGCGGGGGTCAGAACAGTAGTCACGTCGCCTCTTCTCTAGCTCGACGAGCTGTCGTACCAGGGTCAACATCCAACCAGGCCGAAAACGTTCCCGCTCGCGGCTTTAACTCGAAAAAATCTTTCCGGGCCGGCTGTCTGCTGCCGGTTGGCGGCGAATGAGCCGTAGTGCGTGTCTTCGTGTCGTACGGGTTCGCGCTGGCTGTGGGTGGTTCTGGTGGTTGTTCATTCGGTTGTACGGTCCTCCCGGCTGGGTTGCCGGTTGTTCATGAGGACGTGCCCGGAGCCTAAATGGTTCATGCCCCGAAGGGAACGTGATATGTACTTCACCCCATCGAGGGATCGAACGTGTATGCGACGCTGGACTACTCTGAGTTTCGGACGAGGGTGGCGTTACAACGGCTCTACCAGGCCTCGGTACCCTCGGACCGGCAACAGAGCCCGGCCCCTTACCCAAATGGGCCCTACCTGAAATTCAGCGAGGAGCGAACCGCGTGACCGCCGATACGTCCGTGCCGTCCACAGCGCTGCTGACCGGAGCAGACCGGGACGGTTCCAACTACACCGCGCGGCACCTGCTCGTCCTCGAGGGGCTCGAGGCCGTGCGGAAGCGCCCCGGCATGTACATCGGCTCGACTGACAGTCGAGGCCTGATGCACTGCCTCTGGGAGATCATCGACAACTCCGTGGACGAGGCCCTCGGGGGCTACTGCGACCACATCGAGGTGATCCTCCACGACGACGCCTCCGTCGAGGTGCGGGACAACGGCCGGGGCATCCCGGTCGACATCGAGCCCAAGACCGGCCTGTCCGGCGTCGAGGTCGTCATGACCAAGCTGCACGCCGGCGGCAAGTTCGGTGGCGGCTCGTACGCGGCCTCCGGCGGTCTGCACGGTGTGGGCGCCTCCGTGGTGAACGCCCTCTCCGCCCGTCTGGACGTCGAGGTCGACCGCAGTGGCAGCACCCACGCCATCAGCTTCCGGCGTGGCGTGCCCGGCGCTTTCGCGGGCAACGGCGCGGACGCCAAGTTCGAGACCGGTGGGCTGCGCAAGGGCAAGCGGATCCCCAAGACGCGCACCGGCACGCGCGTGCGCTACTGGGTCGACCGCCAGATCTTCCTCAAGGACGCCAAGCTCTCGCTGGAGCACCTGCACCAGCGAGCCCGTCAGACCGCCTTCCTCGTGCCCGGACTGACGATCGTCGTCCGTGACGAGGTCGGCCTCGGAGAGGGCGGCAGCAAGGGTGAGGAGTCGTTCCGCTTCGACGGCGGCATCAGCGAGTTCTGCGAGTACCTGGCCTCCGACAAGCCGGTCTGCGACGTCCTCCGCTTCTCAGGGCAGGGCACCTTCAGGGAGACCGTGCCCGTCCTGGACGAGCACGGCCAGATGACGCCCACCCAGGTCACCCGTGAGCTCGGCGTCGACGTCGCCATGCGCTGGGGGACCGGCTACGACACGACCCTCAAGTCGTTCGTGAACATCATCGCCACCCCCAAGGGCGGTACCCACGTCGCGGGCTTCGAGCAGGCCGTGGCCGCCACCATGAACGAGGTGCTGCGTGCCAAGAAGATGCTGCGCGTCGCCGAGGACGACGTCGTCAAGGACGACGCCCTGGAGGGCCTCACCGCCGTCGTCACCGTGCGTCTCGCCGAACCTCAGTTCGAGGGTCAGACCAAGGAGGTCCTCGGCACCTCGGCGGCCCGGCGCATCGTGACTCAGGTGGTGGCCAAGGAGCTGAAGGCGTTCCTGACCTCCACCAAGAGGGACGCCGCCGCTCAGGCGCGGGTCGTCATGGAGAAGGCCGTCGCGGCCGCCCGTACGCGTATCGCCGCACGTCAGCACAAGGACGCGCAGCGCCGCAAGACGGCCCTGGAGTCCTCGTCCCTGCCCGCCAAGCTCGCCGACTGCCGCAGCGACGACGTCGAGCGCAGCGAGTTGTTCATCGTCGAGGGCGACTCGGCGCTCGGCACGGCGAAGCTCGCGCGGAACTCCGAGTTCCAGGCCCTGCTGCCGATCCGGGGCAAGATCCTCAACGTTCAGAAGTCATCCGTGACGGACATGCTCAAGAACGTCGAGTGCGGCGCGATCATCCAGGTCATAGGGGCCGGGTCCGGGCGTACGTTCGATATCGACGCGGCGCGCTACGGCAAGATCATCATGATGACCGACGCCGATGTGGACGGGTCGCACATCCGGTGCCTGCTGCTCACGCTCTTCCAGCGCTACATGCGACCCATGGTCGAGGCGGGACGGGTCTTCGCCGCCGTGCCGCCGCTGCACCGGATCGAGCTGGTCCAGCCCAGGAAGGGGCAGGACAAGTACGTCTACACGTACTCGGACCGTGAGCTGCGCGACAAGCTGCTGGAGTTCCAGGGCAAGGGTGTCCGGTACAAGGACTCCATCCAGCGCTACAAGGGCCTCGGCGAGATGGACGCGGACCAGCTGGCGGAGACGACGGTGGATCCGAGGCACCGGACGCTGCGGCGGATCAACCTGTCGGATCTGGAGGCGGCGGAGCAGGTGTTCGATCTGCTGATGGGGAACGACGTCGCGCCGCGCAAGGAGTTCATCTCCAGCTCGGCGGCCACGCTTGACCGCTCGCGCATCGACGCGTAGCCGCTGCGCTGGGCTTTGGCCGGGTGCGTCTTCGGTTCGGTGGGTGGGTCGGGGGCGCGCCGGGGGGTGTGCTGTTGACGTGCCGGCGGCTGCGGGCTGCCCCCCCCCGGCCTGCCCCCTTCTCGCCGGACGCGGCTGCCCTGCCGTCGGGGTGCGCGTTCAGCGCGTACACGGCTGTCCGGGTTCGTGTCTTCCGTCTCGGGTGGGGGAGGCTGGCCGGTGCTTCACCTGATGGGGTGAAGAATCGTGAAGAGGTGCGTCGGAAGTCTTTCCGTTCTGTCCATGCTTGGGCATGCAGTCAAGCACCGGCCGTCCCCGCCGACGCGGGGGTGGTTCTGAGAGCCCGGTTGAGCAGCACGAGGGGCACGGCCTCGCCAGCGCGGACGTGCGGTTCGACGATCCCTGGTACGACGCGTTGGCCTCCGGCTGGGGGGAGTTGGACGGCACGGGCGGGCCGGCTCCGGTCGTGGCCGATGTGCGGGAGAGCCGGGGCGGGGGCGCGGCGGACGTCTATCTGGAGGTTCAGCGGAGCGCCGCCTTCCAGGAGGTGCGCAGCCGTTACCGCAGGTTCGTGATCCCAGGCGTCGCCGTCTTCTTCAGCTGGTACGTGGCGTACGTGGTGACGGCGACCACCGCCCCGGAGCTGATGGCACGGCCGGTGGCGGGCGCGGTGAACGTGGCGATGCTGGCGGGGCTCGGGCAGTTCCTCACGACGTTCCTGTTCACCTGGGCGTACGCGCGCCACGCCAGGCTGCGCCGGGACCGGGCGGCTCTCGATCTGCGCTGGGACACCCAGGAGTTGACGCGCGGCGTCCGAGGGGGCGAGCGGTGACAGCCGACCATCAGACGCTGGCGCTGCTGCTGTTCAGCGCGTTCGTGGCGGTCACGTTGGGCATCACGACGTGGGTGAGCCGCAATCGGCACGGCTCGGCGGAGGAGTTCTACGCCGGCGGGCGACTGTTCTCGCCGATGGAGAATGGTTTTGCCATCGCGGGCGACTACATGTCCGCCGCCTCCTTCCTCGGTATCTCCGGCCTCATCGCGCTCTTCGGGTATGACGGGCTGCTCTACTCGGTGGGATTCCTGGTCGCCTGGCTCGTGGTCCTCTTCCTGGTGGCCGAACTGGTGCGCAACTGCGGGCGGTTCACGCTCGCCGACGTGGTCGCGGCGCGGATGAGCGAGCGGCCGGTGCGGATCGCGGCGGGAACTTCCTCGGTGACCGTGTCCGTTCTGTATCTGGTCGCGCAGATGGTGGGAGCGGGCACCCTCGTCGCGCTGCTGCTGGGGGGAGAGGGCGAGGCGGCGCAGGCCTGGACGGTCATCGGGGTCGGCGCGCTCATGGTCGTCTATGTGTCGTTGGGAGGGATGCGGGCCACCACCTGGATCCAGATCGTCAAGGCCGTCCTGCTGATGGGCGGTGCGATCGCGCTGACCGTGCTCGTACTGGTGCGGTTCCACGGCGACTTCGACCAGTTGCTGCGGACGGCGGCCGAGCGCAGCGGACATGGCGACGCGTTCCTCGCGCCAGGGTTGAAGTACGGCGGTGACTGGGTCGCGCGCTTCGACTTCATCAGCCTCGGACTCGCCCTGGTGCTGGGCACGGCAGGGCTGCCGCACATCCTGTCGCGCTTCTACACGGTGCCCACCGCGCGGGCCGCACGCCGCTCGGTGGTCTGGTCGATCGGCCTCATCGGCGGCTTCTATCTGATGACGATCGTGCTGGGCTTCGGCGCGGCCGCCATCGTCGGCCCGGAGGCCGTACGGGGTTCCAACGCGGCCGGCAACACGGCGGTGCCGTTGCTGGCCCTCGATCTGGGCGGTGGCGCGGACTCCACTGGCGGAACGGTTCTGTTCGCGGTCGTCGCCGCCATCGCCTTCGCGACGATCCTCGCGGTCGTCGCCGGTATCACCCTCGCCTCGTCGGCGTCCGTCGCCCATGACCTGTACGCGTCCCTGCGACGCAGGCGATCGAAGCCGCGCAGCGAGGTCGCGGTGGCGCGCACGGCCGCCGTCGGTATCGGCGTGGTCGCGATCGGGCTCGGGCTGCTCGCCAAGGACCTCAACGTGGCCTTTCTCGTCGGCCTCGCCTTCGCGGTCGCCGCCTCCGCCAATCTGCCCGTACTGCTGTACTCGCTGTTCTGGCGCGGCTTCACCACACGTGGCGCGGTGTGGGCCGTGTACGGCGGACTGGTCCCCTCCGTGGGTCTCGTGCTGCTGTCGCCCGTCGTGTCGGGGAGCGCCGACTCGCTGTTCCCCGGCGTCGACTTCCAGTACTTCCCGTTGCAGAACCCGGGTCTCGTCTCCATCCCCCTGGGCTTCCTCGCGGGCTGGCTCGGCACGGTCATGTCGGCCGAGCCGCCGGACGCGGCCAAGCACGCGGAGACCGAGGTGCGGTCGCTGACGGGCGCGGGGGCGGTGTGACGGCCGGGGGTGCGTTCAGCGGCGTACGGGCTTCAGAAGGGCGCTCGGAGCGCGTGGGAGGCGCTTCGAGGGATCCTCAGGGACGGGTCGCCCACTCGTAGCGGTGCTCCGGGCGGCCGGCGTCGCCGTACTTGAGGGTCAGCCGGGCCCGTCCCGTGCGTTCCAGGAGCTTCAGATAGCGCTGGGCGGTCTGGCGGCTCAGGCCGGTCCGTTCGGCGATTTCCTGGGCGGACAGCGCGCCCTCGGCGGTCATCAGGGCACGGCGTACGAGCTCGGTGGTGGTGGGGGAGTGGCCCTTGGGCAGGTCGGGCTCGCCGCCCGCCGAGAGCGCGCCGAAGATCCGGTCCACCTCCGCCTGTTCGGCCTCGCCGCCGCCGTCCAGGGTGCGCCGCAGCTCCGCGTAAGCCTCCAGCTTCGCCCGCAGGCCGGCGAACGCGAACGGTTTGACCAGGTACTGGAGCGCGCCCTGGCGCATCGCGGCCTGGACCGTCGAGACGTCGCGAGCCGCCGTCACCATGATCACGTCGGTCTGGTGGCCCCGATGCCGCATCTCCTGGACGACCACGAGGCCCGTGTCGTCCGGCAGATAGTGGTCGAGGAGGACCAGGTCCACGTGGGGCAGCGCCTCCAACTGGTGCAGCGCCTCGGCCGCGTTGTGGGCCACGCCGGCGACGTGGAAACCGGCGACCTTCTCCACGTAGGCGGCGTTGACGCGGGCGACTCTGATGTCGTCGTCCACGATCAGGACCTCGATCATCGCGACTCCTTGTCGGCGGCTGTGATGGCGGCTTCGGGCTCCCGCTCGGGGCCCGGGCGCCCGTCGCGGCCGGACGTCGGCTCGTCCTGCCGAGCCGGCTTGTCGTCGGGTGCCGTAGAGGTAAGCGCCAGGGCGGAGGTCTGCGTCACCAGGCCCGGCTCCGCGAGTGCGTCGGGCAGTACGACGGTGAACTCCGCGCCGCCGCCCGCCGCCTCCGTGACCCGGGCGCTGCCCCCCTGCCGCTCGGCGAGCCGGCGCACCAGGGAGAGCCCGATGCCGCGCTCGCGATGGGCCGGCGGCGCCTTGGTGGACCAGCCGTCCGTGAAGATCAACTCCCGCTTGTCGGGCGGGACTCCGGGGCCCGTGTCGCGTACGCGGAGGGTAGCCGTACGCCCCTCGGCCCGCAGATCGACCTCCACGCGCGCGTGCGGCGTGCCGGCGACGGCGTCCAGGGCATTGTCGACGAGGTTGCCGACGATGGTGACCAGCCCACGGGGGTCGATCAGCCGGTCCGGCAGCATCGTGCCGCCCGCGATCGACAAAGCCACTCCGCGCTCGGCCGCGACGGTCGCCTTGCCGACCAGTACCGCGGCGAGCAGCGGATCGTGGATCTTCTCGGTGACCTGCTCGGCGGTCGCCCGGTGGTCGCCGACCACCTCGCCGACGAACTCCACGGCCTCGTCGTACATCTCCAGTTCGAGCAGGCCGAGGAGCGTGTGCATGCGGTTGGCGTGCTCGTGGTCCTGGGCGCGCAGGGCGTCTATCAGGCCGCGGGTGGAGTCGAGTTCGCGGCCGAGCTGTTCCAGTTCGGTGCGGTCGCGCAGGGTGGCGACGGCGCCCCCGTCGTCCGTGGGCATGCGGTTGGTGACCAGCACACGCTGACCGCGCACGGTGAGCAGATCGGTGCCCGTGACCCGGCCGGCCAGCACATCGGTCGTACGGCCGGGGCCGAGCGCGTCGTCGAGCGACCTGCCGACCGCCTCGTCGCCTATCCCGAGCAGTCGGCGCGCCTCGTCGTTCAGGAGGCGTACGCGCCCGGCGCGGTCCAGCGCGACCACGCCCTCCCGAATACCGTGCAGCATCGCCTCGCGCTCCGCCAGCAGCCCCGCGATGTCGGAGAAGGCCAGGTCACGGGTCTGGCGGTGAACCCGCCGGGAGATCAGATACGCGGCCAGGGCCCCGACCGCCATGGCTCCGCCGGCGTACGCCAGGAGCCCGGGGATCGCGTGGATCAGCCGGGCGCGCACACTGTCGTACTCGATGCCCACCGAGACGGCGCCGACGATCTTCCCGTCGGCGTCACGCAGCGGCACCTTGCCCCGGGCGGAGCGCCCCAGGGTCCCGGAGTCGATCTCCATGACCTCGTCCCCGGCCAGGGCGCGGCGCGGGTCGGTCGAGACGAGCCCGCCGATCTCCGCCGGGTCGGGGTGCGACCAGCGCACCCCGACGCTGTCCATCACGACCACGTACTCGGCTCCGCTGGCCTTCCGGATCCGCTCGGCCTCGACCTGCACGGGGCCGTCCACGGACGGCTTCGTCGACCCCAGGTCCTCCGCGATCTGCGGCTGGGCCGCAGTTGTCTGCGCGATCGCGAGGGCACGGCGCATCGCCTCGTCGTCCAGCTGTTCGCTGAGCGGCGCGAGGAACAGCCCGGTCGCGAGGACGGCGACACCGGCGGCGATCGCCACCTGCATCAGCAGGACCTGCGAGAACACTCGCCGCGGCATACCGAGACGCAGGCGGCGTGCGGGGGGAGTGGGGCTCATACCCATGACGGTACGTGGACGGGGCGGGGCGGTCGTAGTGGGGTGTGGCGTGGATCTCAGGCGCCAGGTGTTTGATATGGCGACGGGGCCGCCCGGAGCTGGGGCTGGGTGACCTGTGGCCTGGACCGACGGCCGCAGCGGCCGCAGGCTCCGCCGCGACGGGCCGCCGGTCGGTCAGCGGGCGAGGGCGGCCGGTGAGAGCTCTCGTACGGTCAGCACGTCCATCCTCGCCGGGGAGCCCAGCGGGGAGCCGCAGCTCTCCGGGCGGGGCGGCTGGGCGGCGCCCTGGGAGACGGCGACGGTCCAGCGCCGACCGTCGGCGTGGACGACGGTCACGTCCCAGTGGGGCGCATCACCGTCCGTGCGCAGGACGGTGAGGGCGTCGGCCGCCTCTTCGCCCGTCTCCGTGCGCACCGCCAGTTCGGCCGCCTGTCCGGGGCGCTCCCAGGCGGAGCTCCCGCGGCACCCCTCGGTGACGACACGGCCTTCCCGTACGCCTTGGAGGACCTCCTTGACGTGATGGGCCTCGGCGCGGCCGTACACGTATCCGAAAGGCAGCACGAGCAGGGTGGGGGAGAAGCGGTGACCACCCAGATGGGTGACCTCCCAGGTGCCCTCGACTCCGGAGGCGGCCAGCTCGGCGGCGAGCGGCCGGCCGAGGAGGGCGCAGCAGCGGTCGCGCTTGCCGTTGGTGCAGACGAGCGCGAGGGGGGCGCCGGTGTGGGGCCGGCCCCGCAGAACTGCCCCGAAGGTGTCATGGTCGCCCCGGCCGAGAGCGGCGAAGTCGAGATCGAGCAGTCGCTCGGGCGCGGAGGTCATGGCGCTGTGCAGCCAGACGTTCCCGGGCGCGGTGTGGGCCACGTACACATGGCGCTCGCGGACCTCGCGGCAGTCCGCGTGGCGGCCGGGGCGTCGGACGAGCGCCACGCGTACGTCGGTTCCCTCCGCCGCGGCTTCGAGGGCGCGGCCGAGCGCGGGGTCGAGGTGGCTCGAAGTGAGCGCCTTGACGCCCCAGGGGCCCGGCTGTTCCAGCAACAGCCATGTCCTCGCCGTGGCGGCGGTCCCCGCGAGAGGCTCGCCGAGGTGTCGGGACGCGGATGTGCACGTACTCACAGAGGTGAGCCTAACCTGAGTTGCGCGCGAGCGAATTCCGGCCGGGCTGAAGGGGTGCAAAGGGGGTCCACAAGGGGCGTATACGGGACCTGGGGGGCGGAGTGCGCCGAGGTGGCCGGACCGAGATCGCGGCCCGCGCCGTCGCGGGTCGGCGGCGCGAGGGGCCCGCGCTGTAGTGCAGGCGAGCCCCCGTTCAGGATCAGGCGTCGGGGATGTCCGACTTTGCCCGGATGAGAGTCTCGCGGCTGATGACCACGATCCTCTCGTAGTCAGCGCGCGAGGCGTCGGCAGGAAGCTCGGGGTCGAGCTTTTCTGTCCGATCTGTACCGATTACTGCGAAATTACCGTCTTGCAGTTCGAAGATATCTGGGCACGTCTGCCCCGCGGCACTGCCCCTCTCGCGGGGCGACGCACCGATGCGGCGCACGATTTTCAACGGGTTCGATCCTTGGGTCATGAGTAGTGATACGAGCGGGGCCAACTTAGCCTCATGAAGCCGGTTGATGCGCATGCATCGAAGGTGCGATGGAGTGAAGCCAGAGTTGGGGGTCGCGCTGTGTGGGGCGAGCGCCGTGGGGGGTGCGGGCTTCATTCGGTGGGCGGCTCGCCCACGACCCACCACTCGTCCGTGCTCGCGTCCTCCAGGTCGCCGATCAGGGCGTCGACCATCTTGCCGATCTCCGACTCCTCCGAACCCTCCTTCAGGCTTGACCGGTGGTGGCGCGTGGCAGCCCAGTAGTCGCGCATCAGGGCGCTCTGAAAGATGCCGCGGAGGTGCCCGTACAACTCGGCCCGGCTGAAGACGCCCACCCGGTAGCCCTGCAGAACGTGCGTGTAGAGGAGATTGGCGAAGAGGTACTGCCGCTGCCTGTCGGTGGGCAGTTCCTCCTCGTAGGCGTTCAGGACGGGCAGCAGCGTCGGGTCCGCGGCCGCCTTCATGACCAGGTCGAAGTTGTGCCGCTGATAGGCGATCAGTGCCGCGCGCTGTTCCGTCTCGCGTTCCAGCCGTTCCAGGCGCCGGAGCACGGTGCTGATGCGCCGCTCCACGACGAATGCGCCCAGCGCTCCCACCGCGAAGGCGAAACCCGCGGCTGCGGCGGGGCCGAGTCCCCGTGCCCCAAGATTCTGTGTGGCCATGTCAACCCCCGGTTCAGGCGGCCGTCCGCCGGTCGTCGGGTGCGGGTCGACGGGATGGGGACCGGCGAGCGGTGGGCGGCGCTTGCCGCCTCTCAGTGTCGCCGAGCGCCGCTGGTCGGCTGGGAGGCGGAGAGGAGGGCGCACGGAGGGATGTGCGGGTCGCGCGAACCGGCGCCATGCTCAACGTGTGCCCCGCGGGCGCCGCTGACAATCGTTCACTCCACGGGGCGCTCGCCCCCACTCGTATCCTGGAGCGGCAGTCAATGGACGTACGGGAGCTGCGGCGTTCCGGTGAGAGCCGGTCCATGAGCCGACCTCGTGCGGTGGCCGGCCGCGAGCCGGCGCACGCAACGGTGTGAGAGAGGGCGCGTGTTGAGCCAGTCGTCGAGTCAGGGTCCGGGGCCGAGTCCGCAGGGGTCGCCGCAGATTCCCGTCGTCGTCCTCGCAGGGTTCCTCGGTTCCGGAAAGACGACCCTGCTCAATCACCTCCTCCACCGCAGTGGCGGCAGCCGTATCGGTGCCGTCGTCAACGACTTCGGGGCGATCGAGATCGACGCGATGGCGGTGGCCGGGGCGCTCGGGGATTCCACCGTGTCGCTGGGCAACGGGTGTCTGTGCTGTGCCGTCGACGCCAGTGAGCTGGATGTCTATCTTGAGCGGCTCGCCGAGCCCGCCGCCGGGATCGACGTCGTCGTCATCGAGGCGAGTGGGCTCGCCGAGCCGCAGGAGCTCGTGCGGATGGTGCTCGCCAGTGAGAATCCCCGGGTGGTGTACGGCGGGCTCGTCGAGGTCGTCGACGCGGCCGAGTTCCTGGAGACCCGGCAGCGGCATCCCGAGATCGACCGGCATCTCGCCGTCGCCGACCTCGTCGTCGTGAACAAGCTCGACCGGGCCGAGGACGGGGAGCGAGTCCTGTCGCTCGTCCGCTCGCTGAGTGACCGTGCGGCCGTCGTGCCCGCCACCTACGGGCGTATCGATCCCGAGTTCCTCTTCGACTGCCGGCCTTCCGAGGAGCGCATCGGCCAGCTCTCCTTCGACGACCTCCATCGGCACGGCCACGACGGGCACGATGAGGAGGAGGGGGACGATCACGTCGGCCATCTGCACACCGGCTACGACAGCGTCGCCTTCGTCGCCGACGTCCCGATCAACCCCCGGCGGCTCATGGAGTTCCTCGACGGCAGGTCCGAAGGGCTCTACCGCATCAAGGGGTACGTCGACTTCGGACCGCACGACGCCAGGAACCGCTACGCCGTGCACGCCGTCGGGCGCTTCCTGCGATTCCGCCCCGAGCCCTGGGCGGACGGTGACGAGGGCGACCGCCGTCTCAGCCAGCTCGTGCTCATCGGGGCCGGTATCGACGCCCCGGCCCTGAGCAAGGAGTTGGAGGCGTGCAAGGACGACGCCCCACACGCCGACGAGCACAGCATGTGGGGCGTCCTCCGCTACGTGCGGGAGGCGGAGGCCGAGGAACCCGACGTGCCCGAGGCCTAGTACGACAGCCTCTGAACCGCGTCGCCGAGGAATCCTCCGACTAGGCCTGCCTGTGAAGACCTCCGCTCACACCGGCCCCGCCACCGACGACACCGTCTTGCCCAGGGACACGCCCGAGCCGTCGCGGCGCGGGTCCATCTCCGGGAGGTCGGCCGGGGTGCCGTTCTTCTGGGCGGCGCGGGCCGGGACCGGCCCCGCCCAGGCGATGGACAGGCAGTCCTCGCCCCTGAGGAACCGCTGGCAGCGGACACCGCCCGTGGCGCGGCCCTTGCGGGGGTACTGGTCGAACGGGGTGAGCTTGGCCGTGGTCTGGACGGAGTCGTCGAGGGTGCCGCGGGAGCCCGCCACCGTGAAGACGACCGCGTCCGCGGCCGGGTCGACGGCCGTGAAGGAGATGACCTTGGCGCCCTCGGTGAGCTTGACGCCGGCCATACCGCCGGCCGGGCGGCCCTGTGGGCGGACCTGGGAGGCCTGGTAACGCAGCAACTGGGCGTCGTCCGTGATGAAGACCAGATCCTCCTCGCCGGTGCGCAGCTCGACGGCGCCGACGATCCGGTCGCCCTCCTTGAGCGTGATGACCTCCAGCTCCCCCTTGTTGGACGGGTAGTCGGGGACCACGCGCTTGACGACACCCTGCTCGGTGCCGATGGCCAGCCCCGGCGACGACTCGTCGAGCGTCATCAGACAGATGACCGTCTCGCCGTCCTGGAGGGAGAGGAACTCCGCGAGCGGGGCGCCGCCCGACAGGTTGGGTGCCGCCGACGTGTCAGGCAGCTGCGGCAGATCGACCACGTTCAGGCGCAGCAGGCGGCCGGTGGAGGTCACCGCGCCCACCTCGCCCCGGGCCGTCGCCGGGACCGCCGAGACGATGACGTCGTGCTTGGCGCGCTTGCCGTCCTCGTCCGCCGCGAAGGGCTCGCCGCCCGCCGTACGGGCCAGCAGCCCCGTCGACGACAGCAGCACCCGGCACGGGTCGTCCGCCACCTGGAGCGGAACAGTGGCCACCTGGGTGCCCGAGGACTCCAGCAGCACCGTACGCCGCTCGGTGCCGAACTTCTTGGCCACCGCGGCCAGTTCGCCGGAGACCAGCTTGCGCAGCTCCGCGTCCGAGTCCAGGATCCGGGTCAGCTCGGCGATCTCGGCGTTGAGCCTGTCCTTCTCGGACTCCAGCTCGATGCGGTCGAACCTGGTGAGGCGGCGCAGCGGGGTGTCGAGGATGTACTGCGTCTGGATGTCCGACAGGGAGAAGCGCTCCATCAGGCGCTCCTTGGCCTGAGCGGAGTTGTCGCTGGAGCGGATCAGACGGATGACCTCGTCGATGTCGACCAGCGCTGTGAGCAGACCCTCGACCAGGTGAAGACGGTCGCGCTTCTTGCCGCGGCGGAACTCCGAGCGGCGCCGTACGACCTCGAAGCGGTGGTCGAGGTAGACCTCCAGGAGCTCCTTGAGGCCCAAGGTGAGGGGCTGGCCGTCGACCAGGGCCACGTTGTTGATGCCGAAGGACTCCTCCATCGGCGTCAGCTTGTACAACTGCTCCAGGACGGCCTCCGGCACGAAGCCGTTCTTGATCTCGATGACCAGACGCAGGCCGTGCGAGCGGTCGGTGAGGTCCTTGACGTCGGCGATGCCCTGCAGCTTCTTCGAGCCGACCAGGTCCTTGATCTTGGCGATCACCTTCTCCGGGCCGACGGTGAACGGCAGTTCGGTGACGATCAGGCCCTTGCGGCGGGCCGTCACGTTGTCCACCGTCACCGTGGCGCGGATCTTGAAGGTGCCGCGGCCCGTCGCGTACGCGTCCCTGATCCCGGAGAGACCGACGATCCGGCCGCCGGTCGGCAGGTCGGGGCCCGGGACGTGCTTCATCAGCGTGTCCAGGTCGGCGTTCGGATACCTGATGAGGTGGCGGGCGGCCGCGATGACCTCGCTCAGGTTGTGCGGGGGCATGTTGGTGGCCATACCGACGGCGATGCCGGAGGCGCCGTTGACCAGCAGGTTCGGGAAGGCGGCGGGCAGGGCCACCGGCTCCTGCTCCTGACCGTCGTAGTTCGGGGAGAAGTCGACCGTGTTCTCCTCGATCGACTCCGTCATCAGGCTCGTCGCGTCGGCCATCCGGCACTCGGTGTACCGCATTGCGGCCGGCGGGTCGTCGTTGCCCAGCGAGCCGAAGTTGCCGTGGCCGTCGACCAGGGGGAGCCGCATGGAGAAGGGCTGGGCGAGGCGCACCAGGGCGTCGTAGATCGAGGAGTCGCCGTGTGGGTGCAACTTACCCATGACCTCGCCGACGACGCGGGCGCACTTCACATAGCCGCGGTCGGGACGCAGGCCCATCTCGTTCATCTGGTAGACGATCCGGCGGTGCACCGGCTTCAGACCGTCACGGGCGTCCGGCAGGGCTCGGGAGTAGATGACCGAGTACGCGTACTCCAGGAAGGAGCCCTGCATCTCGTCGACGACGTCGATGTCGAGGATCCGCTCCTCGAACGCGTCGTCGGGCGGCGGGGTCTTCGTGCTGCGGCGGGCCATCGCTGCCGGCTCCTCTTTTTCTGGTCGCTCACCTACGGGGCGCTCACGTCTCCGGCTCACTCTCACCGAGACGTGAACGGGATCTGACGCGCACCATTGTGGACTGCCGCACTGACAACCCCGACACGACCCGGCGCCGACCGCCGGGCACGACCTCCCGAGCCGCCACGTCAACAGCGTGCGCCGACCTTAACCAGTGACCGCCGGCCGCAACCCGGGTCTCGCTCTCGGCGTACGACCCCCGGGAACTTCTCCAGGGTCCCGCGCGCTTGCATACAGTGGCAGGACCGGCAGGAAAACAGCGGTTTCCGCGACGATTCCACGACGGATCCCGCGACCACAGCACAGCGATCGAAGGGACGTACATGCCCATGGGTCACACGGCCACAGCCGAGGCCGGCTCCGAAGGCCTGACAGTGAGGGAGCACCGCCTGGGCAACGGCCTGCGCGTGGTGCTCTCCGAGGACCACCTGACCCCGGTCGCCGCGGTGTGCCTCTGGTACGACGTCGGTTCGCGCCACGAGGTCGAGGGTCGTACGGGCCTCGCCCACCTCTTCGAGCACCTGATGTTCCAGGGCTCGGGCCAGGTGAAGGACAACGGCCACTTCGAGCTGGTCCAGGGCGCGGGCGGTTCGCTGAACGGCACCACCAGCTGGGAGCGCACCAACTACTTCGAGACCATGCCCACCCACCAGCTGGAGCTCGCGCTGTGGCTGGAGGCCGACCGCATGGGCAGCCTGCTGCTCGCGCTCGACCAGAAGAACCTGGACAACCAGCGGGCCGTCGTCAAGAACGAGCGCAGGCAGCGGTACGACAACGTGCCGTACGGCACCGCCTTCGAGAAGATCTTCCGCCTGGCCTACCCGGAGGGCCACCCCTACCGGCACACGCCGATCGGCTCGATGGACGACCTGGAGGCGGCCAGCCTGGAGGACGCCCAGCAGTTCTTCCGGACGTACTACGCGCCCAACAACGCCGTCCTGTCGATCGTCGGCGACATCGACCCGGACCGGACACTCGCGTGGGTGGAGAAGTACTTCGGCTCCATCCCCTCGTACGACGGCAAGCCCGAGCCCCGGAACGGCGCGCTGCCCGACGTCATGGGCGAGCAGCTGCGCGAGGTGATCGAGGAGAACGTGCCCGCGCGCGCGTTGATGGCCTCCTACCGGCTGCCGGAGGACGGCACGCGCGCGTGCGACGCGGCCGACCTGGCGCTCACGATCCTCGGCGGCGGCGAGTCCTCCCGCCTCTACAACCGGCTCGTACGCCGTGACCGCACGGCCGTGACGGCCGGGTTCGGCCTGCTGCGGCTGGTCGGCGCCCCCTCCGTGGCGTGGCTGGACGTGAAGACCTCCGGTGACGTCGAGGTGCCCGTCATCGAGGCCGCCGTCGACGAGGAGCTCGCCCGGTTCGCCGCGGAGGGCCCCACGGAGGAGGAGATGGAGCGCGCCCAGGCCCAGTTGGAGCGCGAGTGGCTGGACCGGCTCGGCACGGTCGCGGGCCGCGCCGACGAACTGTGCCGGTACGCGGTCCTGTTCGGCGACCCGAAGCTCGCCCTCACCGCCGTCGACCGCGTCCTCGAGGTGACGGCCGACGAGGTCCAGGAGATCGCCAAGGCGCGCCTCAGGCCCGACAATCGCGCGGTGCTCGTGTATGAGCCCGTCGCCGGCGAAGAGGAAGCCGGCGAAGAGGAAGCCGGCGAAGAGGAAGCCGCCGAGGCGGAGGCCGCCGAAACCACCGACGAGAACGAGGAGTCGGCGAAGTGACCGAGCTCGCGACCATGGACTTCCACCCGCAGCCCCAGGCCGGCGAGGCCAGGCCCTGGGCGTTCCCGGCGCCCGAGCGCGGCACTCTGGACAACGGCCTGACCGTGCTGCGCTGCCATCGCCCCGGCCAGCAGGTCGTCGCCGTGGAGGTCCTCCTCGACGCGCCCCTGGATGCCGAGCCGAACGGCCTCGACGGCGTCGCCACCATCATGACCAGGGCCTTCTCCGAAGGCACCGACAAGCACACGGCCGAGGAGTTCGCCGCCGAGCTGGAGCGCTGCGGCGCCACCCTCGACTCGCACGCCGACCATCCCGGCGTGCGTCTGTCCCTCGAAGTGCCCGTGTCGCGGCTGGCGAAGGCGCTCGGCCTGCTCGCCGACGCCCTGCGGGCCCCCGCGTTCGAGGGCAGCGAGATCGAGCGGCTGGTGGCCAACCGGCTCGACGAGATCCCGCACGAGACCGCCAACCCGGGCCGCCGGGCCGCCAAGGAGCTCTACAAGCAGCTGTTCCCGGCCACGTCCCGCATGTCGCGGCCCCGCCAGGGCACCGAGGAGACCGTGGAGGGCATCGACTCCGCGGCCGTACGCGCCTTCTACGAGCGGCACGTGCGTCCCGCGACGGCCACCGCCGTGGTCGTCGGCGACCTCACCGGAGTCGATCTCGACGCGCTGCTCGGCGAGACCCTGGGCGCCTGGACCGGCTCCCCGGCCAAGCCGCGCCCCGTGCCGTCGGTGAGCGCCGACGACGCCGGGCGCGTGATCATCGTGGACCGCCCCGGTTCCGTCCAGACCCAGTTGCTCATCGGCCGGGTGGGCGCCGACCGGCACGACCGCGTGTGGCCGGCCCAGGTGCTCGGCACCTACTGCCTCGGCGGCACCCTCACCTCGCGCCTGGACCGCGTGCTGCGCGAGGAGAAGGGCTACACCTACGGTGTGCGCGCGTTCGGCCAGTCGCTGCGCTCCGCCCCCGACGGCTCGGGCACGGCGATGCTCGCCATCAGCGGCTCCGTCGACACCCCGAACACCGGGCCGGCGCTCGACGACCTGTGGACGGTGCTGCGCACCCTCGCCGCCGAGGGCCTGACCGACGCCGAGCGTGACGTCGCCGTGCAGAACCTGGTCGGGGTCGCCCCCCTCAAGTTCGAGACGGCCGCGGCCGTGGCGAGCACGCTGGCCGACCAGGTCGAGCAGTACCTGCCGGACGACTACCAGTCGACGCTGTACCGCCAACTCGCCGCCACCGGCACGGTGGAGGCCACGGCGGCCGCCGTGAGCGCCTTCCCGGTGGACCGTCTGGTGACCGTCCTCGTCGGGGACGCCGCGCAGATCGAGGAGCCGGTCAGGGCCCTCGGAATCGGTGAAGTCACCGTCGTACCTGCCGAGTAGAAATCGGACAGAGGACGCGGGCCTGTGGGGCCCTGGTGACTGAAGAGTCACCAGGGCTCCCCTTTGTCCGTATTGATGGCGGAGGTTGTGTGTCTGACCTGTGGCGTACTTAACAAAACCTGTGATCCGTTTGTTATTTCGAAGACGGCCCACTTAGCGTCAGTCCGGCTGTTCGTCAGAAGTTCGCCGCAGCCGCGGCACCGGACAGTCATCGCCGAGTCCCCGCATGGCGCGAGCCAGGGGAGCCGGGGACCCACTGCAGTCCCTGGGGTGAATCGGGTGCCCTTCGCGAGCGACGCGAAACGAGGGGCAGCCGTAGGAGACCTTCCTGCTCCGAACCCGTCAGCTAACCCGGTAGGCGAGAAGGAAGGAAAGGACCAGCCACTTCATGGCGTTCACCCGCGCCCCCGGGAAGCACCGCCGTCCCGGCCGTGTGCAGCGCACGACCACGAGGAACGTGGGCGTCGCCGCTCTCACCACCACCGGTGTCATCGGCACCCTGGCCGCTCCCGCGCTCGCCGCGGAGGAGCCCGCCGTCGAGCAGACCGGCCTGAACCAGATCATCGTCCTCGGTGACACGGTCGCCGATCAGGTCGACGCCCAGGCCGCCGCCCAGCAGCAGGCCGCCGAGGTGGCCGCGGTCAAGAAGAAGGCGCAGGAGGAGGCCAGGAAGGCCGCCGCCGAGAAGGCCGAGCAGGAACGTGCCGTCGCCAAGGAGCGCGAGGAGATCAAGGCCCGCGCCGCCCGCGCGGCCGAGCGCGAGCGCCTCAACACCTATGTCTCCCCCATCAACGGCTCGTACATCTCCACCGGTTACAAGGCCGGCGGCGCCGTCTGGTCCTCCGGCAGCCACACCGGCGTCGACTTCCACGCCGCGTCCGGCACCGCCGTCCACGCGGTCGGCTCCGGCACCGTCGTCGAGGCGGGCTGGGGTGGCGCGTACGGCAACAACATCGTCATCAAGATGACCGACGGCACGTACACGCAGTACGGCCACCTGTCGTCAATCGGCGTCTCCGTCGGCCAGACGGTCACCCCCGGCCAGCAGATAGGCCTCTCCGGGGCGACCGGCAACGTCACCGGCGCGCATCTGCACTTCGAGGCACGGACGACGGCCGAGTACGGCTCGGACATCGACCCCGCCGCGTACCTGCGCTCGCACGGCGTGAACGTCTGACGCACCGCTCGACGCTTCCCAGGAGGCCCCGGCTCACCGAGCCGGGGCTTTCCGCGTTGTGACGTACCTCCTGTCCAAAAAATATCCCTGGATTCCGGCCCGCCATCGGAAATTCCGGCTCGCTGCAATAGAGTCGCTGGAACACACGTCAATCATCGACGTTTCACGGGGATTAAGGCGGAGGTCGGTCATGCGTATTCCGGCGCATTCGGTATGCACGGCGATCCGTGATGACATCGTCGCGGGTGTCTACGAGCGCGGCAGCCGTCTCACCGAGGAACTGCTCGCTCGCCGGTACGGCGTCAGCCGGGTCCCCGTGCGCGAGGCGCTGCGCACGCTGGAGGCCGAGGGCTTCGTGGTGACCCGCCGGCACGCCGGCGCGTGCGTCGCCGAGCCGACCGAGCAGGAGGCCGCCGACCTGCTGGAGATGCGCATGCTGCTGGAGCCGCTGGGCGCCGCCCGCGCCGCGCAGCGCCGCACGGAGGCGCATCTCAAGGTGCTGCGCGGCCTGGTCAGACTGGGCCAGGAGCGGGCCAGGAGGGGCAACAGCGAGGATCTGCGCTCCCTGGGTGGCTGGTTCCACGAGACGCTCGCACAGGCGTCCGGCAGCCCCGCCCTGACCTCGACACTCGCCCAGCTGCGGCACAAGATCGCCTGGATGTACGCGATCGAGGCGCCGGCCAATCCCGTGGAGTCCTGGGCGGAGCACGGCGGCATCGTGGACGCGGTCGCGCGCGGCGACGGCGACCGGGCCCGGACGATCACGTCCCTGCACACCGAGCGTGCCACCGCCGCGCACCGGCTCCGATTTCCGGGCGGGGCCGGCGGGGCGGAGCGCCCGGACCGTGTGAGGACTTCGCAACGCCCCGTAAACATGCCGAGCCTGCGGCATTAACACGGAAGCCGTATACAAAGAGGGAAGAATTTCGAGGGGCATTTTTTCTGCTGCCCACAGAACGAAAACAGGGCGAAAAGGCGAAGGGCTCGCCCGATAAATCTGACGAGCCCTTCGGTGTGTGTGCGGGTGGCCTTTCAGGCCTTTCCGCTTTCTCTACCCGGTCACTCAGACCGTTTCGGGGAGCTCCTCGAGCCCCTCAGCCACGAGCTTCGCCAGGCGGTCGAGCGCGGCGTCCGCGCCCTCGGCCTCGGAGGAGAGCACGATCTGCTCGCCGCCCTGGGCGCCGAGGCCCAGGACCGCCAGCATGGAGGCCGCGTTGACGGGGTTTCCGTCGGCCTTGGCGATCGTCACGGGGATACCGGAGGCCGTGGTGGCCCGGACGAAGATGGATGCGGGGCGGGCGTGGAGGCCCTCGGCCCAGCCGACGTTGACGCGGCGCTCAGCCATGTGATGCTGCCCTTCAGGTTTCTCGGTTACTCGAGAGAGGTCTAGACCAGGTTGTCTAGACCAGTTTCCCATATGGTGCGACGTACCGGAACGGGCCCACGGCCTGGCCACGAACCGGCTGTCGCGCTTCTGTTGTGCTTCCCCAGGCTGCCCCGCGCCGTTGTCGTACGCGAGCCGTACTCTGGGGCCCATGCAGACCTCGTCGGACCGGCACGAGTACCCCGCCCACTGGGAGGCCGACGTGGTGCTGCGCGACGGCGGCACCGCACGCATCAGGCCCATCACCGTCGATGACGCCGAGCGTCTTGTCAGCTTCTACGAGCAGGTCTCGGACGAGTCGAAGTACTACCGCTTCTTCGCGCCCTACCCTCGCCTGTCCGCCAAGGACGTCCACCGCTTCACGCACCACGACTTCGTGGACCGGGTGGGGCTCGCCGCCACAGTCGGCGGCGAGTTCATCGCCACCGTACGCTACGACCGCATCGGCGCCGACGGAATGGCCGCGTCCGCCCCCGCCGACGAGGCCGAGGTCGCCTTCCTCGTCCAGGACGCCCACCAGGGCCGCGGCGTCGCCTCCGCCCTCCTCGAACACATCGCCGCCGTCGCCCGCGAGCGCGACATCCGACGCTTCGCCGCCGAGGTGCTCCCCGCCAACAGCAAGATGATCAAGGTGTTCACCGACGCCGGGTACCAGCAGAAGCGAAGCTTCGAGGACGGCGTCGTACGCCTGGAGTTCGACCTGGAGCCCACCGACCGCTCCCTAGCCGTGCAACGCGCGCGGGAGCAGCGCGCCGAGGCCAGGTCCGTCCAGCGGCTGCTCGCCCCCGGCTCGGTCGCCGTCATCGGCGCCGGGCGCGCGCCGGGCGGAGTGGGCCGCAGCGTGCTCGCCAATCTGCTGGGCGCCGGCTTCACCGGGCGGCTGTACGCGGTGAACAAGGCCCTCGGGGAGGACGAGAAGGAACTTGCCGGGGTGCCCGCGCACCGGTCCGTCACCGACATCGAGGGACCCGTCGACCTCGCGGTCGTCGCCGTCCCCGCCGCGTACGTCCCCGAAGTCGTCGCCGAGTGCGGTGAACACGGCGTGCAGGGGCTCGTGGTCGTCTCCGCCGGGTACGCCGAGAGCGGCCCGGACGGACGCGAGCGCCAGCGCGAACTGGTGCGCCAGGCGCGCACGTACGGCATGCGGATCATCGGGCCGAACGCCTTCGGGATCATCAACACAGCCCCCGACGTACGGCTCAACGCCTCGCTCGCCCCCGAGACGCCGCGCTCCGGGCGCATCGGTCTCTTCGCCCAGTCCGGCGCCATCGGGATCGCCCTGCTGTCCCGGCTGCACCGGCGTGGGGGAGGGGTCACCGGCGTCACGGGCGTCTCGACCTTCGTGTCGTCCGGCAACCGCGCGGACGTGTCGGGGAACGACGTCCTCCAGTACTGGTACGAGGACCCGGACACCGACGTCGTCCTCATGTACCTGGAGTCGATCGGCAACCCGCGCAAGTTCACCCGCCTCGCCCGGCGCACGGCGGCGGTCAAGCCGCTCGTGGTGGTGCAGGGGGCGCGACACGGTTCCGCGCCCCTGGGGCATGCCGTGCGCGCCACCCGGCTGCCTCACACCACCGTGTCCGCGCTGCTGCGGCAGGCCGGGGTGATCCGGGTCGACACGATCACGGAACTGGTCGACGCGGGGCTGCTGCTGGCCCGGCAGCCTCTGCCGGCGGGACCGCGGGTGGCGATTCTGGGGAACTCCGAGTCGTTGGGGATGCTCACGTACGACGCGTGTCTCTCCGAGGGGCTGCGGCCGCTGCCCCCGCTGGACCTGACGACCGCGGCCTCGGCGCGCGACTTCTACGCGGCGTTGTCGCGGGCGCTGGCCGACGACTCGTGCGACGCGGTGGTGGTGACGGCGATACCGGCGCTGGGGGAGACGTCGCCGGGTGACGCGGCGCTGGCCGAGGCGCTGCGGTCGGCTGCCGCCGCGAATCCGTCCAAGCCGGTGCTGGTTGTGCACGTCGAGTTGGGTGGGCTCGCCGAGGCGTTGTCGGCTGCGGCCAGTACGGCGCCACAGGTGGGTGAGAAGGCCCCCGGCGCTGCAGGCGGTGCCCACCCTCCCTCACTCTCGGCTTCGCTCGAGCGGGGGGACCCTCATCGCCCTGCGGAAGGATTGCCCACCGAGGGAACCGAAGGGGCCGGGACGGCGCTGCAGGCAGGGGCGGCCGAAGAGGCGACGCAACCCCTCGTCGAGGCGCACCTCATCCCCGCCTACCCCGCCGCCGAGCGGGCCGTTCGTGCTCTCTCCGAAGCCGTGAACTACGCCCAGTGGCGGCGGGAGGCGGCGGAGCCGGGGCGGGTGCCCGGGTACGAGGACATCGATGAGAAGGGGGCGGCCGAGCAGATCGACGCGTTGCTGGCCAGGGGTGAGGGGCTCACCCTCGGGGCGGAGGAGACAAGCGCGCTGCTCGCCGGCTACGGCATTCGCCTACGGCAGGCGTGGCCCGCGCCCACGCCCGACGAGGCGGCGAGGGCCGCGGAGGCCATCGGTTACCCCGTCGCGCTCAAGACGACCGCCCCGCACCTGAGGCACCGGGCCGACCTGGGCGGCGTACGGCTCGACCTGGCGGACGAGGAGCAACTGCGACGGGCGTACGCGGAGTTGACGGAGCTGTTCGGGGGGCCCGAGGAGCTGCGTCCGGTCGTGCAGGGCATGGCTCCGCGCGGAGTCGACACGATCGTGCGGACGGTGGTGGACCCGGCGGCCGGAGCGGTGCTCTCGTTCGGGCTCGCCGGGCCCGCGTCGCAGCTGCTCGGCGATATGGCACACCGCCTGATCCCGGCCACCGAGCGGGACGTGGCCTCGCTGGTCCGGTCGATCCGGACGGCACCGCTCCTTTTCGGCTGGCGGGGCTCCGCCCCGGTCGACACGGAGGCGCTGGAGGAGCTGCTGCTGCGGGTCTCCCGACTGGTGGACGACCACCCCGAGGTCGTGGCGGTCTCCCTGGAGCCCGTAGTCGTCGCCCCGCACGGGCTGAGCGTCCTCGGCGCCACCGTCCGGCTCGCGCGCCCGCCCGCCCGCGACGACCTCGGCCCGAGGACGCTTCCGGTGTACTGAGGCCAACGCGTGCGCGATGCCGGCGACGGCGCGCGGACCCCGTACGGACGGCGCACGGCCCCGCGCATTGATCCGTCCACGACAGAACAGAGACGGCAGAGCGGTCCCTCGCAGTCGGTGCGCCACCGTAGGATGGACGTCATGGCCAAGACCAGTACGACGACCCAGGGGCTGCGTGCGGCGATCGAGCGCAGCGGCTACTACCCGGCCCTCGTGGCCGAGGCGGTGGAGGCCGCTGTCGGCGGCGAGGCCATCAAGTCGTACCTGGTCCATCAGGAGACGACGTTCGACGCGAACGAGGTGCGGCGACACGTCACCGTCCTCGTCCTCACGGGCAACCGCTTCATCGTGAGCCACACCGACGAGCAGGCCGCGGACACCACCTCGCCGACGCCGTACGCCACGACGTCGACCGAGTCGGTGAAGATCGGCCGGATCTCGTCGGTCGTGCTCAGTCGTGTCGTCGCCAACCCGGAGTCGTACACACCGGGCACCCTCCCCCGCGAGGTCGTCCTGACGATCGGATGGGGCGCCGTCTCCCGCATCGACCTGGAGCCCGCCGCCTGCGGCGACCCCAACTGCGAGGCGGACCACGGGTACACGGGCAGCTCGACGGCGGACGACCTCAGCCTGCGGGTCAGCGAGGCCGGGGACGGCCCGGAGACCGTGCGTCAGGCCCTCGCCTTCGCGCAGTCCCTCTCCGAGGCGACCGCGGACCCCGCCCGCTGATGGCGCTGGCCACCTGGGACGACCCGGAACCCCTCGCCGTCGGCTCCGCCCCCGTCCCCGAGTACGGCGTCGGCTCGCTCGCCGACCTCCTGCCCACCCTCGCGGCGGGCATGGGAGTCCCCGGTACGACCGCCGTGATACCGGAACTGACCGCGGCCGACCGGGCCTGCGTGTTCCTGATCGACGGCCTGGGCTGGGAGCAGCTGAAGGCGCACCCGGACGAGGCGCCCTACATGGCGGCGCTGCTGGCGTCCTCGCGCGGCGGCACCGGCCTCCCCATCACCGCGGGCTACCCCGCCACCACCGCGACCTCTCTCGCCTCCGTGGGCACCGGCCTGCCCCCGGGCGCGCACGGGCTGCCCGGCTACACGGTCCGCAACCCGGAGACCGGCGAGCTGATGAACCAGCTCCGCTGGCAGCCGTGGACGTCACCGCGCGTGTGGCAGCCGTACCCCACGATCTTCCAGCTCGCCGACCAGGCGGGTGTGCACACCGCCCAGGTCACCTCCCCCGCCTTCCAGAACACCCCCCTCACCCAGATCGCGCTGAGCGGCGGCACCTTCCACGGCCGCCTCTCCGGCGAGGACCGTATGGATGTGGCCGCCGCACAACTGGCCGCCGGGGACCGCGCGTTGATCTACACGTACTACTCCGAGCTGGACGGCGCGGGGCACCGCTTCGGCGTCGACTCGGACGCCTGGCGCGGTCAGCTCATGCACGTCGACCGGCTGGTCCAGCGCCTGGCGGAGCAACTGCCGCCGCGCACGGCCCTGTACGTGACGGCCGACCACGGCATGATCGACATCCCGTTCGACGAGCAGCACCGCATCGACTTCGACGAGGACTGGGAGCTGCGTGCCGGGGTCGCCCTGCTGGGCGGCGAGGGCCGGGCCCGCCATGTGTATGCCGTGCCGGGTGCCCAGTCGGACGTCCTGACCTGCTGGCGCGAGGTGCTCGGCGAGCAGTTCTGGATCGCCTCGCGCGACGAGGCGATCGCGGCGGGCTGGTTCGGACCGCAGGTCGACGAGCGCGTGTACGCCCGCCTCGGCGACGTGGTCGCGGCCGCGCGCGACGACGTGCTGATCATCGCCTCCGAGCGGGAGCCCAAGGAGTCGGCGATGGTCGGCAACCACGGTTCGATGACCCCCGTGGAACAGCTGGTCCCGCTCCTCGAAGTACGCTCCTGAAGCCCTGCCCCCTCCCCCCTCCGCCCTGCCCACCCTCGCCGTCCTGCCGGTCCCGTCGCTCCCTCGCCCTCCATGCCGAAAGGTGCTCAACTCACCATGCCCGAGCTGGTGTTCTTCTCCGGAACCATGGACTGCGGGAAGTCGACGCTGGCCCTCCAGATAGAGCACAACCGTTCGGCGCGCGGCCTCCAGGGCATGATCTTCACGCGTGACGACCGCGCGGGCGAGGGCAAACTGTCGTCGCGGCTGGGCCTGGTCACCGACGCCGTGGAGGTCGAGGACGGCCAGGACCTCTACGCCTACCTCGTCGACCACCTCTCCCAGGGCCGCCGCGCGGACTATGTGATCGCCGACGAGGCCCAGTTCCTCGCCCCCGAGCAGATCGACCAACTCGCCCGCGTCGTGGACGACCTGGGCCTCGACGTCTACGCCTTCGGCATCACGACCGACTTCCGCTCCAAGCTCTTTCCCGGCTCCCAGCGCCTCGTCGAACTCGCCGACCGCGTCGAGGTCCTCCAGGTGGAGGCCCTCTGCTGGTGCGGCGCCCGCGCCACCCACAACGCCCGCACCATAGGCGGCCAGATGGTCGTCGAGGGCGCCCAGGTCGTCGTCGGTGACGTCAACCAGCCCGACGACATCGGCTACGAGGTCCTCTGCCGCCGTCACCACCGCCGCCGCATGACAGCGGCCACGGCCCACGCCAGCGCGCTCTCCCCGGACGTCCTGCCGGTCGAGACGGTCTGACTGGAACCCCGCCCCCGGGGTCACCTGACATCACCGGGCCGCCGGAGTTCACCCGACCGTGCGACCGGCCGAGCCGACGGTTCAGAGTTCCGTGTGCACCACCGCGAACTTCGCGCCCTCCGGGTCGGCGAGGGTGGCCACCGGACCGTGCGGGGTGTCGTGGGTGGGTTTGAGGACGTGACCACCGAGTTCGATGACGCGGTTGGCGGCCTCGTCGGGGTCGGTCACCTCGAAGTAGGTCAGCCAGTGCGGGCCCCGGTCGCGGGGGAGCGCGCTGCCGACGCCGTGGATGCCGGCGACGGGGCGGCCCTCGATGCGGAGGGTGACGTAGTCGAGGTCGGCGGAGACGACCGGCTCCTCCTCGTAACCGAACGCCGTCTCGTAGAACTTGGCGACCAGCGAGCTGTCGACGGTGAGGAGTTCGTCCCACGCCGGGGTGCCGGGGACGCCGGTGATGTCCGCGCCGAGATGCTCCGCCGCCTGCCAGATGCCGAAGACGGCGCCCGCGGGGTCGGAGGCGATCGCCAGGCGGCCCGCCTCGCCGGCGTCCAGCGGACCGACGCCGACGGTGCCACCGCAGTGCCGTACGGTCTCCGCCGTCAGGTCCGCGTCGTCCGAGGCGAAGTACGGCGTCCAGGCGATGGGGAGATGGCGGTCCGGCGGCAGCTGGCCGATGCCCGCCACCTGGTGCCCGTCGAGCAGTGCCCGCACGTACGGGCCGAGCTGCTGGGGGCCGGGCTGGAACTCCCAGCCGAACAGCGCCCCGTAGAAGTCCTGGGTCGTGGCCATCCCGTGCACCATCAGGCTCACCCAGCAAGGGGTGCCCGGTGGATACGCCGCACCGTTCAGGCCGGCCGACCCCCGTGCCTCGGTCATCGTCACTCTCTCCTCGGCCCCTCGCGGCGGCCGTGTCCGTCCGCCCTCCGTACGCGTGTACCGCGTCCACGCGCGATCACGCCCCGTGCCGATGCTCGCACCACCCGTAGCGCCACGGGCCCGCGCCGCACCGCCGCGCGACGCGTACGTACGCGAGGATGCCCGGCTTGCCGGTACCGGTCGCTTTCCGCTTCGCTGCCGTGCGGTGTCCATCGGTTGTACGGCATGTGCCCGATCCCGTACGCCTCGTGATCGGCACCGCCCGGCGGGCAGAGTAGCCGGACCAGGGCGACGCGGCCACCCCGTACGCGAGGATGGGGCCATGAACGCCATCATCTCCGCCTCCGACCTCGCGAACGAGCTGGCGGGAGCCAACCCGCCGGTCCTCCTGGACGTCCGCTGGCAGTTGGGCGGCCCGAACCTGCGCCCCGAGTACGAACAGGCGCACATCCCGGGAGCCGTCTTCGTCGACCTGGACGCCGAACTCGCCGGCCCGGCGGGCTCCGGCGGCCGGCATCCGCTGCCCGACCTGGAGGCCTTCGGTACGACGATGCGGGTGGCCGGGGTCTCCGCCGACCGCTCCGTCGTCGTGTACGACGGCGGGCTCAACTGGGCCGCCGCGCGCGCGTGGTGGCTGCTCGGCTGGGCGGGCCACCCCTCGGTACGAGTCCTGGACGGCGGTCTGGCGGCCTGGGAAGGCCCGTTGACGGCCGAGATCCCGGAGCCGGCCGTCGGCACCTTCACACCCGTCCCGGGCGGGCTGCCGCTGCTCGACGCGGACGGCGCCGCCGCGCTGGCCCGCAACGGGCTGCTCCTGGACGCCCGGGCCGCCGAGCGCTACCGAGGCGACGTGGAGCCCATCGACCCGGTCGGCGGGCACATCCCGGGCGCGGTGTCGGCCCCGACCGCGGAGAACGTGGCCGAATCCGGCCGCTTCCGGTCCGCCGCCGAACTCTCCGACCGCTTCAAGGGATTCGGTGCGACGGCCGACTCCGAGGTCGGCGTCTACTGCGGCTCCGGTGTCTCCGGTGCCCACCAGGTGCTGGCACTGGCCGTCGCGGACATCCCTGCGGCCCTGTACGTGGGCTCGTGGTCGGAGTGGTCCCGGGACGGCGACCGCCCGGTGGCCACCGGACCCGACCCTCAGTGACCCACCGCCGACGGCATGCCGTGGGGCCCGCGTCTGAACGACGCGGGCCCCACACACGTATGAATGACCGATCCTGCACCAACAGAGACCAACAGAGACCAACAGAGAAGCAGGTGAGGGCAGAGACGAGGAAACGTATCCGCGCGAACGACCGCCCCGACTCCCCACCGCTGTAGGTCCGCTACTCCTGCTTCTTGCGTCGCGTACCGAACACGATCTCGTCCCAGCTCGGCACCGCCGCGCGACGGCCCGGCCGGACGCCGTCGGCCTCGGCCTGGCGGTCGGTGGCGCCGGTGAGCCGGTCGCGGTGGCCGTTGACCGACCGCGGCATGAGGATGTCCGCGTAGGCGGAACCGGCCGAGGCCGCGGGGGCCGCGGGCTCCTCCTCCACCGCTTCCTCGACGGAGACGGACTCCTCCTGCGGTTCGGCGGAGGGCATTTCGGGCACCACCAGGTCGCCCCGGTAGCTGGGGACGGCCTCCAGGATGCTGGTGAGCGAGTCGCGCTCGCTCACCAACTCCTCGCCGGGCTCGGGCGGAGAGGGCAGGGCGGGACGTTCCGCCTGGCGGTCCAGGGGGCGGTCACGGGGCAGCCGCGCGATTCTCGGCACGAACGGGAAGCTCGGCTCGGGCGTCCCGAGGTCGTCGGACTCGCCGATCAGAGAACGCGCCTCGTCGTCGACGGCCTGGACGAGCCGCCGGGGCGGGTCGTACGTCCAGCTCGCCGAGTGCGGTTCGCCCGCGACGCAGTACACCAACAGGACTTCCCAGGTGCCGTCGTCGCGGCGCCACGAGTCCCACTGGACGGTGTCCTTCTCGGCGCCGCGCAGCAGCAGTCGCTCCTGGACGGCCTCGCCGAGCTGGGGCCCGGCCGCGTTCTCGCCGGGACGGCGGACCGGGGTCTTGCGGGCCCGCTCGGCCATGAAGGCGCGCTCGGCCAGTACGGGACCCTCGAACCGGCGTACCCGGTCGACGGGGATGCCGGCGAGCTGCGCGACTTCCTCGGCCGTGGCACCCGCGCGTATCCGCGCCTGGATGTCACGGGGACGGAGATGGCTCTCCACCTCGATCTCGATCTGACCGAGGCGGGGACGGTCGCCGCGCACGGCGGCACGCAGCCGTTCGTCGATCGGCAGCGTGTACTCCGTGGAATCGGCAGCCTTCAGCACCAGCCGTGTGCCGTCATTGGAGACGGCCACGACACGCAGTTCGGGCATGGGGACCTCCCGGGTGGTGCCTGCCGACGTCACGTGCGTCGCTGCTTCCGCTAGTGAGTGTGGCCTGCCCGGGTGCAGCCTGCCACAACCTTGCCGAGTTGCCCGGCGTGTCGGGCGTGAGCCCGAGGCTGCCGTTATGGCACGGTTACCTGTTCGCAACGCTAAGTGACGAACCTCATCACCCTGTGCAACGATCCCCCTCCCGGCGGTCCTCTAAGGCCCCGGACACCCTGGCGGGAGTCCGGATCCAGGGCTCGCAACAGTACTCCATTCGGGCCACTTGCGTGGATCGGCACGCCGCTCAACTTCTCATGAGAGACGCCAATCCGCCGCCGGAACAGACCTTTTCGTGACCTCGGGAGGGACGGGCTGCACGCGATCATCGGAAACGCCCGCCCGGCTAGGCCCCGAGCACGCGGCGCAAGTAGTCGTTCTGGAACCGCCGTTCGGGGTCGAGCCGGTCACGTAGAGCGGTGAACTCGCCGAAGCGGGGATAGACCTTGGAGAAGTAGTCCGTGTCCCGGGTGTGCACCTTGCCCCAGTGCGGCCGCCCCTCGTGCGCGGTGAAGATCCGCTCGGCGGCGGTGAAGTAGGCCTGATAGGGCGTGCCCCTGAACATGTGCACGGCGACGTACGCGCTCTCGCGGCCGGAGGCGGTGGAGAGCGTGATGTCGTCGGCCGGGGCGGTGCGGACCTCGACGGGGAAGCTGACGCGCAGCTTCGAACGGTCGACCATCGCCTTGAGTTCACGCAGCGTGTCCACCAGGGCCGCGCGCGGAACGGCGAACTCCATCTCCACGAAGCGCACCCGGCGCGGAGACGTGAAGACCTTGTAGGGGATGTCGGTGTAGGTCCGCGCGGACAGGGCGCGGCTGGAGATCTGCGCGATCGTCGGGATGGTGGCGGGGACCGCCTGGCCGACCCAGTTGGCCACCTGGAAGACGCCGTTGGAGAGGAACTCGTCCTCGAACCAGCTGTTCAGCTGCGGTACGGGCTTCTCGGGGCCCGCGCTGCGGTTGTTGCGCTTGGTGTTGGTGCTGCCGGTGTGCGGGAACCAGTAGAACTCGAAGTGCTCGTTCTCGGCGTGCAGTTCGTCGAACTCGGCCAGCACCCTCTCGAACGGCATCGGCTCCTCGCGTGCCGTGAGCAGGAAGATCGGCTCCACGGCGAAGGTGATCGCGGTGACGATGCCGAGGGCGCCGATGCCGACGCGGGCGGCTGCGAAGACGTCGGGATTCTCGGTCGCGGAACAAGTGAGGATCGAGCCGTCGGCGGTGACCAGTTCGAGTCCCCGGATCTGGGCGGCGATCGATGCCGAGTCGCGGCCGGTGCCGTGCGTGCCGGTGCTGGTCGCGCCGGAGACCGTCTGCTCCATGATGTCGCCCATGTTCGTGAGCGACAGCCCCTCGCGCGCGAGAGCCATGTTGAGCCGCTTGAGCGGGGTGCCGGCGGCGACCGTGACGGTCATGGCCTCGCGGTCGATCCTGCGTATGCCCGTCAGCAGTTGAGGGCGGATCAACACGCCGTCGGTCGCGGCGGCGGCCGTGAAGGAGTGGCCCGTGCCGACCGCCTTCACCCTGAGGTCGTCCTCGGCGGCCTGCCGTACGGCCGCGGCGAGTTCCTCGACGGTGGCAGGAGTGACCTCCCGTACGGGCCGGGCGGTGACGTTCCCCGCCCAGTTACGCCACGTGCCGCTCTTCCCGATCACTGTGGTGCTCATGGGGCCCTCCCCGCCTTGGAGCCGGCCTGCGCAGCCGGCGGTACCCGAGGAAACCGACCGCGACCGCGACGGCCCCGGACGCCGCCGGAACCACGTACCCCGCCTCCGCCCCGGCCGCGTCGATCACCCAGCCGGAGACCGAGGAGCCGAGCGCGACGCCGACCGCGAGCCCGGTGCCCACCCAGGTCATGCCCTCGGTCAGTTGCGTGCGTGGTACGTGCTCTTCGATCAAGGACATCGTCGTGATCATCGTGGGTGCGATGGACAGGCCCGCGACGAAGAGCGCCACGGCCAGAAACGGCAAGTTTCCGACCAGTAGGAGGGGGATCATACTCACGGCCATGCCGCACACGCCCAGCAGCCATCGGCGTTCTGCCGCCCCGGTGAAGCGCAACAGCCCGAAGACGATGCCCGCGGCGCACGAACCGGCCGCGTAGAGGGCCAGGACGACGCTCGCGGCGGCCTTGTGGCCCTGCTCCTCGGCGAAGGCCACGGTGACCACGTCGACGGCCCCGAAGATCGCCCCGGTCGCCACGAAGGTGGCCACCAGGACCTGCAGTCCGGGCGAGCGCAGCGCCGAGCGGCCCTTGTCGTCCCGATCGCGCGGGTGCGGCGCCGGTTCGGTGGTGCGCTGCGCGGTCAGCCAGAAGACGCCGACCGCGAGGAAGCAGGCGGCGAGCAGCGGCCCGGCCTCCGGGAACCACGCCGTGGAGAGCCCGATCGAGATGATCGGTCCGAAGATGAAGCAGACCTCGTCGATGACGGACTCGAAGGAGTACGCGGTGTGCAGCTGCGGGGTGTCCCGGTACAGGGCCGCCCACCGCGCCCGGGTCATCGCCCCGAGGCTCGGCACGCAGCCGATGCCGGCCGAGCAGACGTACAGCACCCAGTCCGGCCAGCCGTAGTGCGCGGCGAACAGCAGCCCCGCGGAGGCGGCCAGTGCGACGAGGGTCGCCGGGCGCAGCACGCGCCGCTGTCCGTGCTGGTCCACCAGGCGCGAGATCTGCGGGCCGAGCACGGCGGCGGACAGCGCGATGGTCGCCGAGAGCGCGCCGGCCAGGCCGTACCGGCCGGTGAGCTGGGAGATCATCGTGACCACGCCGATGCCCATCATGGACAGCGGCATCCGGCCGAGGAGACCCGCGGCGGTGAAGCCCTTGGTACCGGGGGTGGCGAACAGGGCGGTGTAGGGGCTGGGCACGGGGTCTCCGGTCGGTCCGGTAAGCGGAGGAGAGAGTTCCTCGTAAGGTGTGAACGCAGTCGATACAGCTTACGGGTGAGGTAACCCTAAGTCATCCTCGGGGCGTGGGCCGGGATCCCGGCTGCCGGTGCCGGGTGGCAGGATCGGAGACATGCCACACGCGCACGACGCCACCCCCTACGACGCCCTGCTCCTGCTCTCGTTCGGCGGCCCGGAGGGCCCGGACGACGTGGTCCCGTTCCTGGAGAACGTGACGCGGGGTCGCGGCATCCCCAAGGAACGCCTCAAGGAAGTCGGGCAGCACTACTTCCTGTTCGGCGGGGTCAGCCCTATCAATGACCAGAACCGCGCCCTGCTCGACGCCCTCCGCAAGGACTTCGCCGAGCACGGCCTGGACCTGCCCATCTACTGGGGCAACCGCAACTGGGCGCCCTACCTGACCGACACGCTGCGCGAGATGGTCACCGACGGCCGCCGCCGCGTCCTGGTTCTCGCCACCAGCGCGTACGCCTCGTACTCGGGCTGCCGCCAGTACCGCGAGAACCTCGCCGACTCGCTCGCCGCCCTGGAGGCCGAGGGCCTGGAGCTGCCGAAGGTCGACAAGATCCGGCACTATTTCAACCACCCGGGCTTCCTGGAGCCCATGATCCACGGCGTCCTGGAGTCGCTCGCCGACCTCCCCGAGGACGTCCGCGACGGCGCGCACCTCGCCTTCTGCACGCACTCCATCCCGAACGCCTCGGCCGACACCTCAGGCCCGGTCGAGGTGCACGGGGACGGCGGCGCGTACGTGGCGGAGCACCTGGAGGTCTCGCGGCTCATCGTTGACGCCGTGCGCGAGCGGACCGGCGTCGAGCACCCCTGGCAGCTCGTGTACCAGTCCCGCTCCGGCGCCCCGCACATCCCGTGGCTGGAGCCGGACATCTGCGACCACCTGGAGGAGCGGCACGCGGCCGGGGCCCCGGCCGTCGTGATGGCACCCATCGGGTTCGTCTCGGACCACATGGAGGTCCTGTACGACCTCGACACCGAGGCCGTGGCCAAGGGCGAGGAGCTGGGCCTGCCGGTCCGCCGCTCGGCCACCGTGGGCGCCGCCCCGCGCTTCGCCGCCGCGATCCGCGACCTCGTCCTGGAGCGCGCCGCGACCGAGCGGGGCCAGGACGTGACGGCCTGCGCCCTCGGCATGCTCGGCGCGAGCCACAACCTGTGCCCGGCCGGCTGCTGCCCGGCCCGTGCCCCGCAGCCCGCCGCCGCGGGCGCCGACAGCCCGTACGTGTGAGGAGCACCGTGACCGACCAGTCAGAGCGTCCGGGCGGCCTGAAGGCCGAACTGCTGGAGATCGCCCTGGACGCCGCCCACCGCGCGGGAGCCTTCCTGCGCGACGGCCGGCCCGCCGATCTCGGCGTGGCCGCCACCAAGTCCAGCGCGGTCGACGTCGTCACCGAGATGGACATCGCCTCCGAGAAGCTGATCACCGGCCTGCTGGCCGAGCGCAGGCCGCACGACGGCGTGCTCGGCGAGGAGGGCGCCAGCGTCGAGGGCACCAGCGGCGTCCAGTGGGTGATCGACCCCATCGACGGCACCGTCAACTACCTGTACGGACTGCCCAGTTGGGCCGTGTCCATCGCGGCCCGGGTGGACGGCGAGACGGTCGTGGGCGTGGTCCACGCCCCGGAGCGCGGCGAGACCTTCCAGGCCGTCCTCGGCGAGGGCGCCCACCTCAACGACCGCCCCGCGCGCGTGCGCCCCGCGCCCGCCCTGGAGCTGGCCCTCGTCGGCACCGGCTTCGGCTACCGCGCCGAGCGGCGGGCCAGGCAGGCTGACGTGCTGCGCGAGCTGATTCCCCACGTGCGGGACATCCGGCGCGGCGGCTCGGCCGCGATCGACCTGTGTGACGTGGCCGTGGGCCGCCTGGACGCCTACTACGAGCGCGGTCTCAACGCCTGGGACTACGCGGCGGGCGACCTCATCGCCCGGGAGGCGGGCGCCCTGACCGGTGGCCGCCCCTCAGAGCCCCTCTCACCCGACCTGACCATCGCGGCCCCACCCGGCCTCTTCCAGGTCCTCCAGACCCGCCTGGAGGACCTGGGCGCCTGGCACGACTGACACCGCCACAGCGGGACGAGGCGTCCCGGAGGCGAACCGAGCCACAAAAAAGCGGGACCCCGGCCTGGAT
>NZ_JBHVDX010000092.1:0-36278 GCF_042802555.1 Streptomyces sp. NPDC057474
GCCCCTCACTCATGTGATCAGTTGTGATCAGTGGGTGGATCCTCAGGTCAGGCGTCGAGAACCTGACCCGCCCTCGCGGCTGTCCTACTAAACGCCGTCCGTCCCAGGCGTTTCCTCGGCTGCTGCCTCACCGCGGCCAATGGTCATCGACCACCGTACGGTTGAGGGTGCTTCCACGGAGACGGTCCCTTTGTCTTCCACTCCGGCCACGGCAACCTGGTTGTAGGTGGTACTCACTTCATCACCGAGGCATTCGAGCGGGAAGGATACGCTGACGGGCCGCACGGTGACCTCAATCGTTCCCTTGCCCTGGCACCGCACGGCAACAATGAGCGCGTCGCCCTTTTTGCCCTCGCCGAATTCGATACTGCGGTTCCCTTGCGTCTTACCTTGACGGGCAGCGACGGTCTCGGTCTTGTCCAACTCTGGGGGTTGTTCCACGGAATGCTGTGGGGAGGCAGATTCAGTGACTGAGGTTTCAGTTACTGTCTCTGAGGAAGGTTCAGACGACCGTACGGGTTGTTGCGCCTCGGAGTCGTCCGCCGTGCAAGCTGTTACAGGAAGGAGCACAACAGCGGACAACAGGCTCAGTACGGCAAGGGATCGATGCGACATGTCATTTCTCCCAGATGGCCCAGCCGACACGCCGTGGCGTGTACATCGTCGAGTTGTGCTTAACACCCTTGGTGCAGTTGATGTAGACGTACTGACTGTAGCCCTTGGTTTTGAGTCGGTAGACCCCGTAGCGAGCGTAGGTCGTCTTCTTGGACGGCGTATCCACCCGGATCATGTTGCCAATCTTGGTCCGCAGCTTCAGAGAGAGTTCGATCCCGAATTCCTTCTCCACCTCGGCGATCACAGTTGAGGCCTTCATCTTGAGCTTGCCGCTCACAGCGATGCCAACTTCACCCTCCGCTTCGGAAGTGAAGGTCGACCTTGCCGTCCTCGATGTTCCGTTGTAGTTGGCCTGCTCGACGCCCACACCCTTGTGGTAGCTCTTTCCCTTGCTGGTGGGCTCATACCTGTAGCCGTCCAAGCACGCCTGCCCAAACGGAACTGGCTGCCCCGGGGGCGCTGGCTCCGTCGGGGCGGGCTCCTCGCTTTCCGTGTCCTCCACCTCTACAAGGTCACCCTCCTCAGGCTCAGCGGGAGGGGCGGTCTCAATAACCGGAGTTTCGGTTGCGGCTGGCTCTGGATCTGCCGCCATAGCAGGACTGACGGTGCTCAACACGGCGAGCGCAAGACAAGGGACGAGCAAGAACGAGGCAACTCTAGATGTGCGCATGACAGAACTCCTTGGTCAAGGGAGCGCAGACGACTGTGATCAGCCGCCGCTCTGCAATAGACGTGATCATGCCAGCGTGATGAAGCCGGAACCAAGAACTTGCATGAGTTCTGAGGAGGAACTGAGGTTCCGCAGCGCCTCTCGATGGCCCTCGCGCCCGGTACGGAACAGAAGCTCCGTGGCCCATCCGTGCGCGATACGCGGGGATGCGCGGTGAACCACGGTGCCGAACGGGTACCCGGCAGCGCCACGGCCCCTGACCATCTGACCTGGTCAGGGGCCGTTCAACTGCGGGTGGGTGTGGGGATTGAACCCACGGCGACTCGCACCACGACGGTTTTCAAGATCGCCGGAGGCTTGACTCGGTCATTGGGACTCCGCCGATCTACGTTCTGACGCGGGGTCACGCGGTCGAGGCGTCAATGCGGATCACACGCACAGAGATTTCTCCTTCTGAGTCGATCAATTTGCCAGCTGACAAGTTGACTTACCAAGTCCGAAGTTAGGGATGACAGGTTGACTTGTCAAGTGGAGTTGAGGGTGAACTCGCCTGGATCAGGCGTCAGTTCAAGCGATAGGTGTCTTCGAGTTCCTGACGATCGGCAGGAAGTAGCACGTCAGAGACTTGCAGTGCTTGCCCGGCCGCATCGCACGCGATGACGAGGACGCTGAGCACGGGCACTCCATCCGGCAAGCCCAGAAGCTCGGCTTCACCACTCTCAGGCAGTCGAGCCGAGACCCGCTCCGTCACATGGTCGTAGCGGACCTTCTTCCGAGCTTCCACGTGCTTGCGCACACTGCCGCTCAGGGCTTCGACGCTCGCCAGCTCGGTGCCCTCGACCAGGCCGGCGGGGAAGTACGACGAGACCAACTCGACCGCTTCGCCGTCCTCCTCCACCAGGAAGCGTCGCATGAGGACCCTGGCTCGCTTCGGAAGCCCGAGCGCGGAGGCGACCCGCGCCGGAACGGGGACTTCGGCGACTTCGACCAGGCGCCCCGAGGCCCGCAACTCATCGCGCTCCAGGGCTTCTCGCCCCCGCCGATCCTGTTGCTCAACAACTTCCGGACGGCCCCGAACGATCGTGCCGTACCCCTGCCGGGATTCCAGCCAACCGTCACGCTTCAGCAGCTCCAGCGCCCGCACGACGGTCGGGCGGGACATCCCGAAGGCCTGCACCAGTTGGTTCTCACTGGGCACCCGAGTGCCGGGCGCATAGGTGCCGTCCTCGATGCGGCGCTGGAGCGTCTGCGCGAGGCGCACATACTTCGGTGCCGCCACTTCATACGCCATGAACGCCGCCTGTCGAGATTGGCCAAGTCAACTGGTCAACCAGACTAGCGACAACTGGGCCGTCAGGACAGAACCGGCCCAACGCCCTCATCGGACGGCCACGCGTCGGCAACGTCGAAGGAGACGACTGTCCCGCCGAAGCGACTTGGACCGGAGTGCCACGACTCGGCGATGGAGTCGACGAGGAGCAACCCGCGCCCATGGGCATCACTGGCCTCCGGTTGCCGCATACGCACACTCGCCGGGAACCCAGGGTTGTGCACCTCGATCCGGAGCGACGTCTCCACGCGATACCAAGCAACGCGCACCGTCCAGGTCTCGTCAGCCCGGCCGTAGAGAATGGCGTTGGTCACCAGCTCCGAGATCATCAACACACAGTCGTCGATCGAGCAGGCCGGGTTGTACGGGGCGATGAACTTCCGGAACCAGCGCCGCGCCCGAGGTACGGACTCCGCGACAGGGTGCAGGGTCATGGCACCGAGTCGCGGCGAGTCCGCAGAGGGAAAGCGGTCGATCGTGTAAGCCATCCGCACTCACTCCTTGCCGCTGCCGTCGCAGTCGAGGCAGCGTCGCTTCGATGTGACACAGAGGCGGTCATTGGCCGTGGAGAGCGCCAGTGCCGTGCGGGAGCCGACGCGCTTCCAACCGCGCCCCCGACATCCCCCGCAAGTTGCACGCGCGCCCTGGTCCGGCCGCTGACTCGTCACTCCGTGCCCCCTTCCGAATCCAAGTGGCCTTAGCCACTTCCTGGATAGTGGCATTAGCCACTTGGACTGTGCAAGCGGTTCGACACAACTCCCAGGCCATCAGGTGAGCGGGTAGCCCTGCTCGAAGGCCCAGCGATGCGGCGGATAGGTGGCTTCGGCGAACTCCAACGGCCGGTCCTGAAGGTCGAAGACGACGTGATGAACGATCAGGACTGCAGACCCGGCCTGTAGCTGGAGGTCTGTCGCCTCCTCCTCTGTCGCACTGCGAGCGCACATACGGTCTTCGGCATAACTCCCCTGCCGCCCGGTCATGTTCTCGACGTACATGAGCGTCCCTTCCTGGATCCGCTCCGGCTCAAGGAGCCTCGGGGCGCGCTGGCCGACGTCCGGAGCGAACCACGAAGTGGACAGAGTGATCGGCCCGTCCTGATTGTTCGTCACCCGGCGCCGATGCACAGCCCGAAGATCCTTGACCAGGCCCAAAGACTCAACAACGTGATCCGGGGCTTCCATCCAACCGGCCGAGGTGATCACCGCGTACTCACCGGGCGTGTAGATCTTCCCGGTCTGCCGAGCCCTCCCGTACAGCTCACGCGCCCGCCGGTTGACCTCCAGGCTGCGCACGTACGTGCCCGATCCCTGACGCTTCTCAACGAGGCCCTGATTGCTCAGCGCCTCCAGCGACCGCGCAGCAGTAGGGCGGGACACCTTCCAGTTCGCAGCCAACTGGCGCTCCGAGGGAACCTCGTCCCCCGGCCGCAGGTCACCCCGAAGAATCTGATCACGAATGTAGTGCGCGATCTGGAGATACTTCGGCTGAGCCTCCTCGATCTGAGGCATGTCTCCTCCTCATCTTCCCAGCCCAAGTGGCTATGGCCAGTAGCCACTATAGAGTGAGTGGTCAACCCCCGACCCCGTAGGCTGAACCGCATGAAGCGGTTGATCGTCGCAGCAGGAGGAGGGGGCGACGCAGTCGCCGCCGCAATGCTTCACGCCGCCCTCTACGGCGACGAGGACCAGGCGGTGATCCTCACGTACGCGTGGGACCGCCTCCTGATCGACCCGGTACCGGGCCCCCGAGGACCGAACAACTTCACCGGCCTCCAACACCTCACCCCAGCAGTCCAGACAGTGCCGGCCGAGGCCCGCCCGATCGCTCCAGCAGGCTCCACCCTCCCCCGACTCGCAGCAGAGCTCCCGCATACCTTCGCGCTGATCGACCCACACCACGGAGTCGAGGGCATCACCCGCCAGCTCGAAGAGCTGGTGAGCCTCTTGTCGCCGGAGTCCATCGATCTCCTGGACGTTGGCGGAGACATCCTCGCCCAAGGCGATGAGCCGACACTGAAGAGCCCGCTCGCCGACGCCGTCACGCTCGCCGCGTGCTGCCAGGTGAACGCACCGATCCGCCTCCTGGTCGCAGGCCCCGGCCTGGACGGCGAACTGCCTCCCGATGAACTGCGCGGCGTACTCGGCCCGCTCGTCCATACCTTCACGGCCAAGGACGTTGAGCTGGTCAGCTCGGTCCTGGAGTGGCACCCCTCCGAAGCAACCGGGATGCTGGCGGCGACGGCCCGAGGTGTACGCGGCACGTGCGAGATGCGAGACGCCGGCCTTCCCGTCCCTCTCACTGACGAAGGTCCGACTGTCTATGAGGTCGACCTGGACGAAGCGCTGAGCCGCAACCAGTTGGCCCGCGCCATCACGGCGACCGCAACCCTGGACGAGGTCGAGGCACACTGCCGCGAGATCTGCGGGTACTCGGAGATCGATTACGAGCGCAACAAGGCCGCGTGGCTCAAGGACCAGCCACCGGTGAAGCTCGACCCCGAGGCCGTGCTGTCCCAACTCGACCAGTTCGAAGCCGACGCCCGCAACCGTGGAGTCACCCACACGACGTTCCGCCGTATCACCGAGGCACTGAACCTCAACGGCTCCCTACGCGAAGACCTGCGCCAACTGCTCATCAGCAGCCATCCGGAACGCTATGAGGCGCCTTTGTGGCGCATCACATCCACTACTGAGTAACAACCTTCTTCACGGGTTCAAGGCCCGCGCACGGCGCGGGCGCGCTCCGCCTCTGCGGCGCGGCCTGCCTCCTGTCTGCGCCCCGGCTGGCCGCGCCCGGCGGCGCGCTACGTGCAGCGGGCGGAGGCAGGAAACCCGCTTTGGCTGGGGCGGTCGGCTCCGCGACTTTAGGCAGCCACCACGGGGCGAGCCTCGAAGATCATGGCCCCAACGTCGTGCTTTAACGGGCAGGTCCACAGACTGCCCGACTCGCCGGAAGCTTACGGGGCCATGATCACTCGCCCCATGGCAGCTCCCGCCCAAAGTCGCTCCACCGACCGCGCTTTTAGCACACGGCACACCAGCAGCAGGTGAAAACGCTGGAACTCCTGCCAGATCGCCTCGTTCCCAAGACTCAGCCAGACCCTCCACGCTAAAAAATGCTCATCTCGTTTAGCACTTCTTATGGAGGGTCCATGTCATTCGCTGACCATGTCCAAGCGCTCCGGCTGCGCAAGCTCAAGATCCTTGATGATCACCGCAAGAAGAGCCAGAAGCTGCAACGCGCCCTCGATAGGGATCTCTCGATGATTGATGAGGTGCTCACCCAACTTGCGAACACCAGTGACCAGCTCCCCTGCCTGGTGCGGACCACCCCAGGTCCCGAACTCACGATTTACCACTCTGCGGACGCCCCATGTGGTCGAGTGCACAGCCGCCGGAACTTCGCGGTCATGCCAGAGGCCAAGGCCATGGACGCCTCCCCGTACGCGTACCTTGAACGGTGCACGGCGTGCAAATGGGAGCAAGCTGCCAAGGTCCACGGCAACCGGGCGATGGCTGACGCGTAAGGCGCCGGAGCCCGTGCCCCTGCCGTGCCCGCTCGAGCGGTAACTGACAGGGAACCACGGTGGTTGCCGGACAGCGTATATGGGAACGTCCCCTGACCGATCTACCTGGTCAGGGGCCGCTCACCTGCGGCGGGTGTGGGATTTGAACCCACGGTGACATCGCTGCCACGACGGTTTTCAAGATCGCGTAAGGCTTGACTGACCTATTGAGGCTTCACCGCCCGCGTTTGCTGCCTCGCTGACGTGGATCGCGTACGCAGAGGGTCCAGGAATCGCGTGTCCCCCTACGCTTCTATAACCAGCGACCAACGGGGGCAGCAGCGTGGGTCTCTTCGTCGGCATACTCGTGATCGCCATCGGACTTCCAGTGTTTGGCATCCTGAGCCGCAAGGTCAGTGACGGCCAGCTCTGGCGGACCGGGATGGCCATTTGGTTCGTGGGCTCCCCGGCAGTGCTCGGTCTTGGCGGTTGGCTGATCTACCGGAGTCTCTGAACCGCTACGGATCGAGAGGTGGGACAGGAGGCGCGCAAAGAGCGATGATCCCGACCACCAAACACACTGGAAGCCGCCCAGGGTGCGTGTCTACTGACCTTTGATGCGTGACAACGCCAGCGGACGAGCGCGGACGTCAGTGGACCAAGTTGCTTCGGGACGAATAGGTCGACGCTTGGAGGGTGGTCGAGGGCCTGCCGCGTGGTCATGATCTTTCCATGGACGAGTACGCATGGCCGACGGTCGCCGAAGTGCCGACGGAGCTGCACCATCGGAGATGGGCGGCGACCGTCGCGGCTCTACCCTTGGGAGCCTCTATCGCTGGAGAGGTCATCGGACGCCAGCGCTTCGGGGTTTTCATCCGTGTCGACGGTGTTCCGGACGCCATGGCGCTCGCCGAGATCACGGTGATGCCACAGAGGATGGACCTGCCGGCACTCGGGGCCCGCCTCCTCGGTGAAGTCATCGGGCACGCCGAGCACAACCACCAGGTGAGGGTGCGGCTGCACGAGGTGGCGACGTCTGCCGAGTGACCGTTCTCGGAACGTCCCTGGGCCGTCCAAGGTCACCCGACGCCGACCAACAACGACAGAAGCCCACGGCATCTGAGCTGTTCAGAGCCGTGGGCTTCGTCAGCCTCGCTGGTCAGCAAGACCAGTGATCAGTAAACCGGCGTGTGAGCGCCCTCCCGGGCCGTCCTCGGGCCGTGGAAGGGCGCTCAACAATGACCAACGTCGACAACTGCCGACAACTCAGCAGCAGGTCAAGGCGGTGATCGATTAGGCCGCCGCAGGTCACGGCCGCCAATGATCAGTTGTGGCCGTACAGCGGCAACCTCAAGCAGCCTATCGTCTGACCCTCGTCTGACCCTCGTCTGACCCTCGTCTGACCCTCGTCTGACCCTCGTCTGACCCTCGTCTGACCGCTACCGTACCCATTGACCGACGAACGGGGGCGTAGCAATGACTAATCCGTACTCCAGATTCCACACCTGCGAGGTGTGTGGGGCTCAGGTCAAGGTCCATACTCGGTCGGGTAAGGCCCTCGCCCACAACGAACCTGGGCAGCTGTCGCTGTGCACGACATCAGGAGAGATTGTCTGCAAGCCAGTTCGGCCGACACCTCAGAATTCTGGCAAGACACAATCAGAGCCCAAAGCCTCGAGAGTCCTCGGCCCGGGCGTCTACGGGCGCATCACTTTGCCAACACCTTCCTTTGTAGCGCCGCCAAAATGGTTCCCCAGTTGGAGCGGCGAGGTGTTGCCCTCCATCGCACTGCCCGCGCGGGGCCGCATGGCTGTGTGGCTGCCGAAGCATACCTACACGAGCCACGAAGATTTCATCACGACCTACCTCGGCGAACGCGTGCAGCCAAAATGGGAGGATGGCCTTGGGTCCTGGACGGTGGCTAACCGCCACTTCATCAATCTTGCCGAGGTCCTCCTTCGTCGTTACCCGCGAATTGCAGTAGGTCGCGAGTACGACAGCGATGAGGAGTGCAATGCGCGCTGCAGAAATGCTGTAGGGCATTCATGTAAATGCTCCTGCAAAGCCCGTAATCACGGTGACGGCAAGTGGATGGATGGCTGGCGCATCACAGGGGAGACCACGCAAGTCAGGGAGAGACGCGAGTGGAACTGGATCGCCGTGGAAAAGGCCAGAGATGAGATCAGGAAGCCAATAATTGGGCGCTCGTGAACAGGTTTGATGGGTCTTCAATCGTAGGATGCCAGCAGGCCAACCCCACCATCCGGACCAGTTTCCAGACCGCTGTGTCTCGACAGCACCCGCGGCGCACGGCCCAGAGCCCGGAGAAAGAGTTCGGGAACGTTTGGCACGATCCACGCGCAACCACGCTCGCAAGTCAGTAAGTTGCCGTGCTATGGACTTCACCAAGATCGCCCATGCCGTCGAGGTCGACCACGGTGTGAAGCGGCTGTCGATGCACTACTTGAAGCAGTTCGTGACACCTGCAAGAGAGCGTTTGAGCCCTGAGCTATGCCAGAAGATCAGTGTTGCGTTGGGTGAGCTAGGGCCGCTCACCCTGCCCAGCACGCTGCCGAGTTCTGAGCATGAGTGGGTGTTCGTCCTCAGCCGGGACAGTGCTTTGGGACAGGCCGTTGCTCTCTCTTCGGCTGCGTTCAGCATGTCCAAGTTGGGCGTCCTGCCAGCTTCAATCCTGGATATACCGAACAACTTCCCGGAGTTGGCCACGCGACTGGATTGACCGGGGTGGGGCAGACATGGCCAGCCAGCCGTGCGTGATCGACGCGGCCCCCGGCTCCAGCCCGTCTCAGTTCCCGTCTCATTCAGCGCCGTTCACGGCGGTTCAGACAGGACCGAAGCTGGTAGCCGCTCGCACGGCTAACCGCCCATGAACGCAGGTGAACGCGCCTGTACGCACCCCAACACCCCACCACCACAGTTGGAAAGCGTGTTGGCCACCACTGAGTCCCGGGCATGCAGCCCCATCAGTCGAAGCGAGTAGGTTGATGCCTATTCGTCTTGCCGCTACCAGTATCGGGTGGGGCGACGTCGTGCACATCGGCAGGCCAGCTCACCGAGAATTATCGAAGATGCTTCGCACCGTCGGCATAGATTTGCCGACACCCTCATCCTTCTGGGCATCTTTGTGTGCTGTCACTCCAAAAATTACAGCAACAATCAAACCCAAAATTGCAATAGCTGCAGTTGTGGCTTCGCTTGCACTAAAGCGCCAATACCCCTCGGGAAAGTCGTCACGCGTCAGCCAGATCTCAAGTCTCGCTTTGCGCACAATGAATCCACTGACAGCGAATCCGATAAAAGCGCTAGCCGCGACGCAGGCCGCGAGCACAAGATAATCCGCAGGGGAATCAGACGGGAGTACATTATTGATGATCAACGACGCCCACGAACCGAGTGAGGCACACCAAATAACGTAGCTATAGCGCGGAAGGTACCAAAACCCCCACTTGAAGGGACGCAGCTCATCAAGCAATGGCTGCAGGGTTGCGACCTTCCCCTTCACCCAAGTCGGCTCGCCAGACGCACCGCAGCTCGCCCGACCGTCGTTGATCGAAACGCGAATGGTATTCATAGTACGCACAGAAGGCTGGCCATCATAGTGATGAGTTACCACTACGAGGTTATTCAGAACATCTGAGTCGCCAGGCTCAGTCGAGGCTGCTACAGCGTCGGCCAAACCTTGTACAGAATCAGCCTCATAAGTCGTAACACCTCGCGCCGTCGAATACGTCAGCGTCGCATCCGTAGGCGCTCCTTCTTGCATCGCCCGAACCAGCTTCTCAAGCCCACGGCGATTCAGCTTACATCCTCGAACACTGAAAGCAGCCGTTGCGCGAGCTGAAGAAGCGCTGGAAGAGGCCATTAACCCCACCCCCGTCGGTACGAATCTGGAAGAAGCGTCGATGAAACTAACAGCAGGGAAATGACGGGCAGGACCTTGTCAAAGAGCTTCCTTGCTCGGCCTGGACGCCTCCCCCAACTTACGTACTACAGGCAACACACTCCACGGGAAGTTGATCCACTCATTTGTCCGCTTCCACACGTACTCGCACTTCACGAGGGAGTGGGACTTCTCATAGATCACGGCGGACCGCACCTCGGCCACGGCGTCGAGGCAGAAGTCGTGGACGAGCTTGAGCGTCTTGCCCGTGTCGGCGACGTCGTCCGTGATCAGGACCTTCTTGTCGGAGAAGTCGATCGCGTTCGGGACGGGCGCGAGCATGACGGGCATGTCGAGTGTCGTGCCCACGCCGGTGTAGAACTCCACGTTCACGAGGTGGATGTTCTTGCAGTCCAGGGCGTAGGCGAGCCCGCCTGCGACGAAGACGCCGCCCCGGGCGATGGACAGCACGATGTCGGGCTCGTACCCGTCGTCGGCGATGGTCTGCGCGAGTTCGCGTACGGCGGTGCCGAACGCCTCGTAGGTGAGGTTCTCGCGGACGATCGCGTCGCCGCTCGTCCCGGCCTTCTCGGCGCTCACACCTGGGTCCGGTGGAAGTTGAGGAAGGACCGGGAGGCGGTCGGCCCGCGCTGGCCCTGGTAGCGGGACCCGTACCGCTCGCTGCCGTACGGGAACTCGGCCGGCGAGCTGAGCCGGAACAGGCACAGCTGCCCGATCTTCATGCCCGGCCAGAGCTTGATGGGAAGCGTGGCGAGATTCGACAGCTCGAGCGTCACGTGCCCGGAGAACCCGGGGTCGATGAACCCGGCGGTGGAGTGGGTGACGAGCCCGAGCCTGCCCAGGGAGCTCTTCCCTTCCAGCCGTGAGGCGAGATCGTCGGGGAGGGAGATGACCTCGTACGTACTCGCGAGCACGAACTCGCCCGGATGCAGGATGAACGGCTCATCCCCCTCGGGCTCGACGAGCCGCGTGAGATCGGCCTGTTCGACGGACGGGTCGATGTGCGGATACCGGTGGTTCTCGAACACCCGGAAGAAGCGGTCGAGACGCACGTCGACGCTCGACGGCTGCACCATGGATTCGTCGTACGGATCGATCCGCACCCGACCGGCGTCGATCTCGGCCCGGATGTCCTTGTCTGAGAGAAGCACGCCCCGAGGATACGCAAGACGCGCGGGCCGCCCATAACCAGCCGGACGGACCCGCGCGCCTCAGTTGCTGCTACGGCTACCGCTACTTCCGCATATCCGCTTGTTCCGCTGTTCCGCTTGTTCCGCTTCTACCGCTTTTCCAACGCCACCGGTACGACACTGCGCAACCGGGCACAGCGTGGGCATCGCATGAGCCGACCGGGGCCGAGGCGTTCGGCCTGCTGCATCGGGAACGAAGCGGTGCTGAACATGTGCCCATCGGCACAACGGACGACGGTGCGCTCCATCAAGTCCAAGAGTCCCTTCCCCAAGAGCCGCGTCTGGCTGTCGACCTACGTCGACCTGACGACGAAAGCCACATTACGGGATGATTGGGACGGCCCTCCAGGCGGCACTCCGATCCCGTCGAAGGCCCACCCGGACCCTCTTCCACGCCTCCACCGTACGCCCCAACTCCCGCGCCCCGCAGCCCCATCCCCACCCCGCAAACAACACCGGGCCCCACGCTTTCAGCGCGCGGGACCCGGCATGAGGTAAAGTGACAACGCGTTCCGACACCGGCACCGACCGGCGTCTTACGCGGGTGTAGTTTAGTGGTAGAACATCAGCTTCCCAAGCTGAGAGTGCGAGTTCGATTCTCGTCACCCGCTCTTCTTGAAGCCCCAGGTCAGCGACCTGGGGCCTACTTGTTGTCCAGACATTTTGTCGGCCCTCGCACCCCCGACGCGGCTCGAGACAGGGCACACGGAGGGCGCGGTGTCCCCCTCGGCACATTTGGCCGCGACCTACCCTCCCCTCAACCTTGAGCGACGCCCATTGGCGACAGGCGGGAGCGAGTTCGGTCGGCGAGGGTTTTCAGGGCCGGTGCGGCCGGGGAGCCTAGCGTCGTTGAAGGTCTGACGACAGCGAGGAGAGGGCCCGTCACCGGGAACAAGCCGTTGCAGATGTCTGGTTCAAAGATCGCGGAGCTCAGAGCCAGGCGGACGGTATGCGCACGTCGTCAGCCCCGCACCTGGTACTCCGAGCGGCTCTCCCACCAGGATCGGTTATCCCGGTACCAGTCCAGAGTCTGCGACAGTCCCTGGGCCAATGAGTGGCGGGGCCGCCAGCCCAACTCCTGACGGATCCTGCTGGCGTCGACCGAGTAGCGCGCGTCATGACCTTTGCGGTCGGCGACGTAGTCGATCCTGTCAGGGTCGGCGCCGTAGGCGGCCAGCAGCAATTCGGTGAGCCGCAGATTGGTCAGTTCGTTGTCCGCGCCGATGTTGTAGATCCGGCCCGGGCGGCCCGCCAGGAGCACCCGCAGCAGGGCCCGGCAGTGGTCCTCGACATGGATCCAGTCCCGCACATTGCGCCCGTCACCGTAGAGCGGGAGCAGGCCCCCGGTGAGGAGACGGGTGGCGAAGCGCGGGATGAGCTTCTCGGGGTGCTGGTACGAGCCGTAGTTGTTGGAGCAGCGGGTCACCCGGACGTCCAGTCCGTGGGTGTGGTGGTAGGCGAGCGCCAGCAGGTCGGCGGACGCCTTGGAGGCGGCGTACGGGGACCGGGGTGCGGGCGGGCACTCCTCGGTCCAGGAGCCGCTCGTGATCGATCCGTAGACCTCGTCGGTGGACACATGGAGGAAGGGGATCGGCGTCGGACGGTGGGCGGAGTGATCCAGGACGGCGTCCAACAGGGTCCGCGTGCCCAGGACGTTGGTGGAGACGAAGTCCGCGGCGTGGTCGATGGAGCGGTCGACATGGGATTCGGCGGCGAAGTGCACCACCGAGTCGTGGCGGCCCACGAGGTCGGTGACGAGCGGCTGGTCCCGTACGTCGCCGTGGACGAAGACGAGTCGTGGGTCGTCTGCCACCGCCTCCAGTTTGGCGAGATCGCCCGCGTACGTGAGGGCGTCCAGGACGGTCACCGTGACGCGCTGGTCGGTTTCCCGGCCGAGCAGGAGGCGGACGAAGTGGGAGCCTATGAAACCGGCTCCGCCTGTGACGAGAATTCTCATGCGGATTCCTGAAGTGGTCAGGGCGTGATCTGCACGCTGCTGTGGTCACCGAGGACGAGACGGTGGGGGCGGCCGGCGGCGGGGTGGTCAGTGGCGTCCGTGCGGCTCACTCGCACGTGACGGCCGATGAGCGAGGCCTCGATGCGTCCGATCCCCTCGATGACGGAGCGAGTCAGGACGATCGAGTCCGCCAGCTCGCTGTGGACGATGCGGCAGCCGTCCGCGATCGATGTGCACGGGCCGATGTAGGAATCGGCGACCAGGGTGTCGGCGCCGATCACGGCCGGACCGACGATGCGGGAGCGCACGATGCGAGCGCCGGGTTCGATCCGTACCCGGCCGGTGATCACGCTGGCGTCGTCGACCGAGCCGATCGCTTCGGGCGTCAGGTCCTCCAGGATGGTGCGGTTGACCTCCAGCAGGTCGGCGACCGTACCGGTGTCCTTCCAATAGCCCTTCACCAGGGTCGAGGTGACGGAGCGGCCCTGGTCGATGAGCCACTGCAGGGCGTCCGTGATCTCCAGCTCGCCCCGGGCCGAGGGGGTGATGGCGGCCACGGCCTCGTGGATCGCCGGAGTGAACAAGTACACCCCGACCAGGGCGAGATCGCTCCGCGGGTGTTCCGGCTTCTCCTCCAGCCGTGCCACCCGGCCGTCCGAGGCGAGTTCGGCCACTCCGAACGCCGAGGGGTTGCGCACGCGCGTCAGCAGAATCCCGGCATCGGGCCGTTCGTCGTGCGCATGGCGGTGAAAGCCGTCCACGATGTGCGCGATGCCTCCGACGAGGAAGTTGTCGCCGAGATACATCACGAAGTCGTCGTCGCCGAGGAAGTCGCGGGAGATCCGGACCGCGTGGGCCAGGCCCAGCGGTTTGTGCTGGCGAATGTAGGTGACCCGCGCGCCGAACGCCGAGCCGTCGCCCACCGCGTCACGGATCTCCCGATGGGTGTCCCCCACGACGATCCCGAGGTCGGTGACGCCGGCGGCCACCAGCGCTTCGACGCCGTAGAAGAGGATCGGCCTGTTGGCCACGGGTACGAGTTGTTTCGCCGCCGTGTGGGTGAGGGGGCGCAAGCGGCTGCCGGTACCGCCGGCGAGGATGAGGGCTTTCATACGAGTCCTTGAGATCTCCCGGCATCAGGGCAGGGGCGGGCGCGCCACTCCGGATGCCGCGGTGGCGGTCAGGCCTGTCCGCGTCCCGGCCGACTTCGTGGTCAGAGGAACGGAAGGCGCGGCACTTCACCGGAGAGCGCGGCGTCGAGTACGGCCAGCACACCCGCCCCGCCGGTCGCGAAGTCGGTGGAGATCCGCAGATTCTCCCGGCCGAGGAACGCCGGGCGATCCTCGTGCCGGACGGCATTCAGCCCGAATGCCGCCAACAGCTCCCGGGCACCGGGCGCGGGCGCGCCCAGTCCGAGTCCCACTGCCAAAATCCCCGCGCGGCCGTGGAAGACGCCCGCCTGTGCGGCGAAGCGCGCCGTTGCCGCGTCCCGGATCGCGTCGCGGGCGGCGGAGAGGCCGGCGTCCTCGCGGTACCGGAGCAGGGACCGCAGCACCAGTCCGGTTCCCCCGCTGCCCAGGGAGACGAGCGGCAGCCTCCCCAAGGTCTCCGGCGTGAAGCGGCGTTCCTCGGCCGACCAGCCGAGCGCGGTGAGGTCGGCGCGCAGGGCGGCTTCGGCGTGCGCCAGGAGACCGGTGTCGCCGGTCCGCTCGTGCACGCGCAGCAGGAACAGCGCGCGTCCGGAGGCTCCGTGGAGCAGGCCGGGGGGCCGCCCGCCCGCGGGTCGGCCGTCGTCCGTCAGGTCCGTGAGCGACGCCGCGAGCCGGACGGCCGCGTCCACGTAGGCGTCGTCGCCGGTGCGCTCGGCGAAGTGCAGGGCGGTGAGCCCGATTCCGGAGAGACCGTCGAGCAAGCTGTCCCGGCCCGGTGTCACAGCGTCATCAAGGGCACGGTCCAGCAGGTCACGGGCGGTCTCGGTACGTCCCAGTCGGTCCAGCGCGTACGCGATCCCGGTCAGCCCGGTGAAGAAGCCCGGCCTCGGTTCGTGCAGCCGCGCGGCGGCCCGGACCAGCCAGTCCACGTGATCCTCCCGTACCGGCGTACCGGATTCGGCGAGGGCCCACAGGACGCCGGCCGCGCCATGCGCGAAGTTCGCCCCGCCCTCGGGCAGGAAGAACTGCTCGGCGTCGCCGGGGAAGAGCCGGTCGTTACGTTCCGGAGTAGCCGCGCCGACGATCCCCTCGGCCAGCGCCTCGCGCAGCCGGGGCCAGTCCTGCTCACCGTCGTCGGACCAGACGGGCGCCACTGCTGCGGCCTGCCCCGGGTCCCGGTCGGCCGCCGGTCGCGTACGCGGGGCCAGATCACGCCGTACGGTGTCGGCGAAGTCCGCCGGGACGGGATAGTTCGCCTCGATGAGGTCGAGGAGTTGTCCGGTCTTTTCAGGGGCCCAGGGCAGAACCGCGGCGAGGGGCGCGAAGACCGCCAGCCGCAGACAGCCGAGGGCGTACCGGTCGACAGCGGTGCCGGCGTATCCGGCCGGGGCCGCGAACCCGACGGCCGCCATGGTCTGGACGGCTTCCGCGTCGACGGCGCTGGCGGTCTCGAAGTCGATGAACACGACCGTGTCGTCGGGGCGGATCAGGATGTTGCCGGGATGGAGGTCGCCGAACACCACCCCCCGCTCGTGCATCGCCGTGACGCCCCGGTCGACCTGTTCCAGGATGCCGACGGCCCAGGCCGTGTAGGACGCGAGGCCCTCCGGGGAGGTGTCGCCCAGCATCAGCGGGTTACGGCGGACCACCTCCTTCGAGAGGGACGCCCCCTCGACGAACTCGCGTACCAGAAAGTAGTGCTCGTGGCCGATGCGGTAGTCGACCAGTCGGGGGATACAGGGCAGTCCGTCCAGCAGTCGCAGCGCCCAGTGCTCCCGCTCGTGCCGGGCGACGGCATCGCGCCCGTCCCCGTCCAGGCCGGCCATCGGCCTGGCCTCCCGCAGCAGGACATCGGTGCCGGACCGGGTGTCGACGCCCCGGTAGACGCCACCTCCGTTGGAGAAGTGGACCGCCTGGGTCACCCGGTACGGGAAGTCCTTGAGCGTCCCGGCGTTGCGGGCCGCCAGCGACTCGGCGAGGCACCCGGGCAGCGTCACCCATTCCGGCGGGCGGAAGCCGGGGCCCCGCCGGTCGGGGATGAGCCGGCCCTCGGGGTCCTCGATGCAGTAGACCTGCTCGCCGGAGTCCGAGCGGGCGGTGCGCAGGGCGAAGCCGCCGTAGCGGACGTAGAGCGGTCCCGTGCCCCAGCGCAGATCACTGAGGATGTACGGGCCCGGCTGCCCTTCGAGGAGACCGCCGAGTTCCCGGAGGATCTTCTCGAACTCGCCCTCGTCGACCGGGTAGAGGGTCACGAACTTGCCGCTGGCGCTGCGGTCGCCGTACTTGCTGTTGCGTCGCTGGAGTACCCGGCCGCTGCGGATGAACTTGAACATCACTCGTTCGGCGACGCAGTACTTCACGATGGTGTCGAGCACCGCGGGCGCGCTGTCCAGGGTGGCGGACGCATGGATCTTCCACCCCTGTCCGGGCAGCTCCACACCGTCCGGGGACAGCTGGACCCACTCGCCGCCAACCTTCCGGCTCCAGCCCGAAGGCAGCTCGCCGTGCACGGTCTCGAAGTCCTCGGCCGGGTCGGGGTCCGAGGCCGGGGCCTCGAAGAAGGGCGTGCCCGGGGGGCAGAAATGCAGATGCCGAACGATGTCCATTACTCATCCCCGTGAAGTGTGAAGGCGTCAGCGCCAGACGGGCGCGATGTAGGAGAGGTAGAGCCACTCGCCCAGGGGGCGTTCCCCCGCTGTCACCCGGGCCACGCCGACGTTCTCGCCCGGGTCGCCTCCCAGGACCAGAGGCACGCCCAGCGCGGGAATCGGCAGTTCGTCGCCCTCTCGTACGGGGAGGAAGGCCGAGAGGGGCGCGGTGCCCGCCTCGGCGTCTCCCCGGCCGACGGTGCCCGTGGTGAGGTCCGTACGCGTGACCAGGCCGCGCCGCTGCAGAGTGACGGTGGCGCCTTCGCGTACGGCCTCGCGGTCCGCTGCGTCAGAGAGGACGAGCCGGGCCCCGCCGTCCTCGTACACGAAACCGCCCGTGACGGTGTAGGACACCGGGACGAAGGCCAGCGCGGCGCCGAGCCCCCCGGCGGCGGCCAGGCCCACCAGCGCCATCCGCCAGGGGCGGGCGCCGCCCGTGCGGGCCTCGCGGACCAGCAGTGTGCCGCCCTGCCAGGCCCGGTAGCCGAGGTAGACCAGGGCCGTGAACACCACGGAGGCGCCGATCACGCCGAGGCCGGTGAGGAAGTCCAGCCACAGGTTGAAGGCCAGTCCGATCAGGTAGAGCGGGAAGACCATGCAGGCCAGGCCGAACGCGGGAGCCCAGGACAGAGTCGGCAGTTCGCGGCCGTACCTCCCGCCGAACAGCACCTTCGCCACCAGTCGGCGGGCGTCGGTCATGGCGCGGTCCCGCAGGTGCGAGGCGTCGAGATGGCTCATGAGGGCGATGTAGCCGTCGAGCTTCACGAACGGCAGGAGGTTGAGCACGCCCGTCACGTACGTCGACACCGCGAAGACGGTCATGCCGTCGCGCAGGGTCGGCGAGCCGCCCGTCAGGTGCACGACCAGGGCCGCGCAGCCGGCTGTTCCAGCGACGACCGTCTGGGTCACGATGCCGGCCAGGGCGACCCGAACCCGCTGCTCCCGGTGCGGCAGCCGCCAGCCGTCGGAGACGTCGCAGAAGAACGCGGGCGTCAGGTAGAAGAGCATCACGCCCATCCGGCTCGGGCGCCCGCCGTAGTAGGTGAGGACCGCGCCGTGGCCGATCTCGTGCAGGGCGGTCGTCACGGTCGAGGCGGCGGCCACGCCGAGCAGGACGGCGAGCGGTAGTGGCTCGCCCAGCGCCCGGACCAGGGACGGCCCCTGGGCGAGCAGGGCGAGGAGCCCGCCGAGCGCGAAGACGGCGGCGAGGACGGCACCGGCCCGGTTCGCGAGCCGGCCGATGAGTGGCATCAGCGCGTTCAGCAGCCGCTGCGGCTTCAGGAGCGTCAGCTGGAAGGTGAGCGGCGGCACGAACTTGAACCAGTTGCCGCTACTGCGGGGCCGCTTGCCGTTGTCAAGCAGCCCCTTCTCCCGCAGGTTCTCGACCGCCCGGCCGACCTCGCGCTCGTTCCAGGGCGGGCCGAGCGTCTCCACCAGGCCCGCGTAGCCGCGTTCGCCGTCCATGGCGCGCAGCAGCCGTGCCAGGTCGGCTCCCACCCGGATGTACTGCTGGCTGCCGCGCTGCACCACCCAGGGGGCGCCGGCGTCGAGCGGCTCGTGCACCAGCACGTCGGAGGCGAGCCGGGGGCGGGTGAGCAGCGCGACGGACTCGCGCTCGTCCGGGGCCGACTCCGCATGCTCCTGCCCCTGCCCCTGCCCCTGCCCCTGCCGGATACGTTTCAACTGATGTCCCGGGTGACGAAGAGGCGCCGGGATACGTATCCGGCCAGGGCCAGCCAGGCGCCGATGACGAGCAGGGCGACGGGCGCGGACAGCAGTTCGGGCTTGCCGTCGCGGTAGACCGAGCTCATCGCGATGGTCATGGTGAACCTGCCGATGTCCGGGGCCAGTCGCAGCAGTGACTCGTCGACGAGCAGCGTCAGTCCGAGCAGGGTGCCCACGGCGGCGACCTGGTTGCGCAGCAGCCAGCCGATCAGGACGCCCCAGGGAGCGCCCAGCACGGTCACGAGAAACACACCGAGGAGCGTCAGAGTGGTGTCACCCGACCACTCGGGCTCCTGGCCGATGCCGGGCAGGAACAGGAAGGGGGTCGCGGCGGCGAGCGCGGCGGCCAGGACCCCGTACAGGAGGCCCATCGCGGTGCCGACGAGGAGCTTCGCGGCGAACAGCCGGTCCCGGCCGCCGCTGAGCAGGACGGACCGGCTGATCGCCCCGGAGCCGAACTCCTTGGTGACCAGGACGGCGCCGAACAGGGCGGAGAAGAGCAGGAGCATGAACCAGGAGCGGACCAGTTCGTCCGTGACCGCCGCGACATCGGTCTGCCGGTCGGCCAGTTGTTGCTCGGCCTGGGTGGCGAAGCCGACGCTCGCCAGGAGGGACAGGAACACGCCGAAGGCGGCGAGGAGCCACCACGCGTGTCCGGTCCAGGCTTTCCGCCACTCGGCGGCTGTCACGTCACGCATGGGTGGATGCTCCGTTTCCGCCCGCCGTGCCGGTGCCGGCCAGCTCGAAGAACCGGTCCTCCAGGCTTTCGGTGCCGTCGGCGGTGAGGTCGGCGAGCTTTCCGCTGTAGCGCAGGGTCCGCTGAAGGATCACGACGTCGTCGACCGTCTGCTCGACCTCGGCGAGCAGATGGCTGGAGACGAGAATCGTGCGGCCCTCGTCGGCGAGGGATCGCAGGAAGGTGCGCAGCCAGCGGATGCCGTCGGGGTCAAGGCCGTTGGCCGGCTCGTCCAGCACCAGGAGTTCGGGGTCGGCGAGCAGGGCGGCGGCCAGCGCGTGACGCTGGCGCATGCCGGTCGAGTAGCCCTTGATCTTCTTGTCGGCGGCTTCGGCGAGACCGGTCTGCTCAAGGACCTGGTCCACCCGCGAGGCCGGGAGATCCAGCATGCGGGCCCAGATGGACAGATCACGCCGTCCGGTGACTCCGGGCAGCGCGCCGATGCCGTCCATGCTGACGCCCACGCGGCGTTGCGCGTGCGGCAGTTCCGCGTACGGCATGCCGAAGACGGTGGTCCGGCCCGAGGTCGGGCGGGTGAGGCCGAGGAGCATCCGCAGGGAGGTCGTCTTGCCCGCGCCGTTGCGGCCGAGAAGGCCGACGATCCGTCCGGGCCGGACGTCGAAGGACACGTTCTCGACCACCGCCGTCCCGCCGAAGACCTTCGTCACACCGCCGAAGCGGGCGACGGCGGTGTCACTCACCAGCGCTCCCGGCACGGGCGTTGAGCCCGATACGCAGGACGACGGCTATCAGAGCGACGGCGCAGAAGAACATGAGTCCGTCGGCCGCCCAGCCTTCGAGTGACGCCTGGCTGATGGCGATGCCCGCCACCAGGACCGGGATGGTCAGGGCGAGCTTCCCATTGGCGGCGCGCCATGACTCGTTTTCCGACATGATATTTCCTTTCATTGTGGCGGACTTGAATTGCAGTCCGCCGAGGCGCCGGCCCCGGAAGGTCATGAGTCGACCGGGGCCGGCACCACCGCGAACAAGACAACCGTCAGTTTACGTACGCTAATCAGAACGTTGCCCGCCGTTCGCGGAACCTATCTTGTGTCAGTCAGTGCTCGACCGACTCGAATCACGTGGCGGAGACCACGGCCGAGGCCACACCGCCGTAGACCGCGCTGACGGCCACGGAGACGGAGACGCCCTCCTTGAAGTTGCTCCAGAAGCCGGGGGCCTCCAGGGCCTCCAGCTCCTGCATGCCGAGCTCCAGAGCCGGCATGTCGTCGAGCGGGATCGGAGCCACGGTGTCCTTCATGGGACACCTCCTTCGCATTTCATGATGGATGATGACGATGTGTCACCCCCGGATCCGCAAACGGATCAGGTGGCGGCGCTGATCGCGGAGACGACGACGGAGTAGGTCACCGCGCCGCCGACACTGGCACCGCTGATGTAGCCGGTCACGGACCACCAGCCCGGGGCCTCCAGGGCCTCCAGCTCCTGCATGCCGAGCTCCAGAGCAGGCATGAACTCGTCCTGATCGAAACCCTCTACAGTCTTCTGCATCTCATTTCCCCCCTTTTTTCTAGGTATCGTGGTCGAGCTTTCATTCATCCGAATTCCGGGCCTGTGCGGCCAGGTATTCGGAATTCTTCGGATCCTGGGGAGCGACGGCTCGGTCCACGAGTTTCCTGATGTCCGCGGTACTGAAACCGTTGAGCATCGGAAGACCCGCACCCCACGCCCGTACACTGCGCCGCACGACGTCGTCGACCACTCGGGAACCGGCCCCGTCGGCCGTCGCCGCCACGTCTATACGGCGTCCCACGCCCCAGGAGTCGATCAGCGCGGCGACACCCTGCCCTGGATCCTCCGGCAGCACGCCGGAGTCAGCCGCTCTCAGCCGCTGCCACAACGCCCGCAGCCGGCGCGCCGATCCCCAGCGGGTGTCCCCATCGGTGATGGAGCGCCACAGCGGGGGCAGCAGCGCCGCCACGGCGGTCATCTTCCGGACGCCGGTCACCGAGGAGAGCTCGTTCGCGACGTACCAGCCGCGGCAGCTGTACGGCTCACGCCCCAGCACGGCCCAGCCGGCATGACTGAGTCCGCTGAGCTTGGCGATCTCCGTGCGGAGCCAGTCACTCGGCCGACGCCCCTCCGCACGGGTGCTGCGCAGGTCCTTCCCGTGGCGCACGATGCTCTCGGCCATGGCCTCGGCCAGAGCGTCCTCGGTGGGCAAGTCCCGGTGGCCTCCGACATAGAGACCGGTGACGCGAAACAGCACCTCCAGTACGCCCTCGGCCAGGAGTTCCACGGGCAGTGTCGCCGTCGCGACCGGGTCCACCACCGCGAGGTCCGGCTGCATCGCGGTGCCGCAGATCAGCCGCTTCCCGCCCCCGTGGTTCAGACAGGCGACGGGGCTCAGCTCGGCCCCCGTGCCCACCGTGGTGGGGATGGCGACGAGCGGCACCGAACGGCCCACGGTGTGCGGCAGCGCCGTCAGACCGCTGCGTTGAGCGACCTCCAGACGAGCCCGGGCCGCGGGGTTGGCCCGCAGCAGCGTCGCCAGCTTCGCCTGGTCCAGGAGGGACCCTCCGCCCACGCCCACCACCAGGCCGGTGTCCGACAGCCGGGCCGCGAGCGCCGTCACACCGGTCAGGTCACCGGCCCCGGTCAGCTCCAGCACCTCGTCCTTCAGGCCCGCCTTCGCGATCTGCCCACGGACCAGCGAGACGATCTCGCCGTCTGCGACCGCCGCGTCCGCGAGGACGGTGACCGGCCCCGCCGCCCGGTCCGCCAGCCACACCGAGAGCCCGTCGCAGCCCACCATCAGCATGGTCGGACAGTGCCAGCCGATGCTCATGCGTACCCTCCGGCGGCGGCGAAATGAGCCCCGATGCCCGCGCGGAGGCAGTCCATCAGCTCGTCCAGTTCCTGGTCCGTGTAGGTCAGAGCGGGGAGGAGCTGGATCCCGGCCGGGCCGGGGTGGACGATCGCACCGGCCTCCCGCACCGCCGTGACGACGCCCGGGACCTGGCTCGCGGGGAGCGGGGTTCCGTCGGGAGCGGACAGGCGCACCGAACGGAACAGCCCCGTACCGGTCGTCCCGGTGACCCTCGGCTCGTCCTCGGCCAACCGGGCCAGGTCGGTGTCGAGCCGTGCGGCCAGTCTCCGGCCGGCCGCCACCGCGTCCAGTCTGCGCATCTCCTCGATGGTCGCGAGGATCGCGGCGCAGGTGGCCGGCGTGCCCGCCTGGGTCTCGGCATGGGTGAGCACGGCACCGGCCTCGCCGAACACGGCCGCCACCTCGCGCGAGACCACCACCGCGGCGGCGGCACAGGTGCCGTTGGTGAGCCCTTTGGAGGTGATCAGCAGGTCGGGCGCGGCCGGCCAGCGCTGCGAGGCGAAGAAGCTGCCGGTCCGGCCAAAGCCCGTCGCCACCTCGTCGGCCACCAGCAGGAAGCCGTGCTCGTCGCGCAGTCGCAGCAGAGCGGCCACGTAGTCCTCGGTGAGCGGCAGCGCTCCGGAGCCCAGCACGGGCTCGACCACCAGCGCGGCGATACGGGGTCCCTGGCGCGCCAGCAGGGTGCCGAGCTCCCTGACGTCGTTCGGCGTGACATGGCGGACCAGGCGCTGGTCCACACCGTAGACGTGCTGGCCCAGATCCTCGCCGGTGAGGGCGAAGCCGCCGAAGGTCAGGCCGTGATAGCTGCCACGGAGCCCCACCACCACCGTGCGGCGGGACTCGCCGCGCAGTGCCTGATAGTGCCTGGCGACCTTCATCACCAGGTCGTTGGCCGCTCCACCGGAGGTGGAGAAGAGGACCCGGCCGTACGTCTCGGCGCCGCAGACCTCGACCAGGGCCTCGGCGGCCCGGCGGGCGTACGTGTTCTCGTACCGGAAGACATTGAGGTAGGAGGCGTCGAGCAGCGCCTCGTGGACCGCCCGCGCGATCACCGGGTTTCCGTAGCCGATGTTGGTGTTCCACAGACCGCTGGTTCCGCAGAGGCGGGTCCGCCCGTCGGCGAAGGTCAGCCGCACTCCCGAGGCCGCGACCGCGCAGAGTTCCTCGGCGCCCTGCTGTTCGGGGGCGAGCAGCGACGGCCACAGTGGACCTTCGGTGTACTCCATCACGCGACCTCGGCTTCGATCAGTACGTCCCGGTAGCGCAGGCCCTCCCCGAGCAAGACGTGACGGGCACGGACGACCAGCCCGGCGGCGCGCAGCTCCGCCTCCAGCCTGTCGGCGTTCAGCACCTGGACCGCGGACACGCACACGTCGACGGGTCCCTCGCCCGGCTCGGCGGAAAGGACGGTGACCGTGCGGGTGGCCGCGCCGGACGGCCAGTGCTCGATCAAGCGGTAGTCGCGTCCACTCGTGCCCGTGAACCTGAACTCCGTCTCGGTCTCGGCGGCTTCGTCGGGTTCGAGGTAGACGGTGGTTACCAGGAAGCGTCCGCCCGGTGCCAGATGCTCCGCCACGGCGGCGTAGAGCCGCATACGGTCCGCCTGCTCCAGCAGGGAGATGGATGTCGTGCCCAGCACGACCGCGCCGAACTTCCGTCCGAGTGCGAAGCGACTCATGTCGGCGTGGACCGTCGAGCACCGGTCACGCAGGCGCGCGGGTGCCGCGTCCAGACGGTCCCGGAGCATGCCGAGCATGCTCGCCGACAGGTCGAGCGCCACGACCTCATGGCCACCGGCGAGCATCGGCAGGGTCAGCCGGCCCGACCCCGCGGCGAGTTCCAGTACCGGCCCCTTCGTCCCGCGCAGCAGGTGGAGGATCTCGCGCACCTCGGAGGTGTCGCCCCCGCACAGGTCGTCGTAGACCGCGGATCCGACGTCGCCATAGAGGTCGTGCAGCTCGGCCCGTCCGGCCAGCTCTCGCAGCAACTCGCCTGCGGTACCGGGGAGTTCGCCCGTGATAGTGCCCGCCATGTCCGTCACCGTCCGGCTCCGACAAGCGCGTCGCCACCGAGTGCGACACCCGTGTGTCGGAAGAAGCGCTCGACCCGCAGCAGCGCGGCCCGGTCGGCGTAGGCGTCGGCCGCCTCCACGGAGCCGCACACCAGAAGGGCTTCGATCACGGCACCGGCCGTGTGGTCCACCTTGAACGTCCGCTTGCCGTCGACGATGTGCACATACGCCTCGTCCTGGGTCCACAGCAGCAGCGGCACGTCGGTGCCGACGGCGTCGTGGGCGTCGGCGTCTCCCATGCCGTCCAGGGCGGGCGCGAGCCGGCCCCCGAAACCGGAGACCCGGGCCTCGGCGATCCCGCGGGCCTGCAGCTCGCGCAGGGCGTCCACGGCCGCCAGGTAGCGGCCGAGCCAGGGTCGCTCGGCTGCCGCCGCCGCTCCCAGGGTCTCCGGGACGGCCCGGCCGAGGGCCAGAGCGCAGGGGTGGGCGCCGTCCCGGCCGAGGCGGTGCCATTCCGCGTCGAGACGGGCGAGGCCGTCCCCGAGGGTGCCGAGGCGGGCGCCCCAGGGGGAGACGGACAGGGACCCGTCCGCGTGGGCGTACAACCGGGTGCGCGGGCCGTCCGCCGGGGAGCTGCCGCCCAGTGCCGCGATGTCGGCCAGCTGCACGGCGGGACTGATGACGAAGCTCTGGAAGGTGCCCTCGGCCCGGGCCCGGTCGGCGTCGTCCAGGTAGGCCTCGAAGTCGGCCTGTTCCACGATCCGTACGAGTGTCGCGCCGATGACGGACATGTAGCCGGCGCTGCCGTAGTCCTGGGTCTGGAGGAAGAACGCGTCGTTGATGGAGAGATCGCCACCGGGCTCGGCGAGCGAACCCTCGTAGCCGACGACCGGACCGGTGGACCCACCCGGGCTGAACACGAGGGTGCGGTCGCCGACGAGATCGGAGGCGAGCAGCGCGTCGAGATGGCGGGCGTCCTCCAGGACGACGGTGAGCACGCCTTCGTCGTCCTGCGGCCCCAGAGGCTGGACCCGACCGGTTCCCCAAGAGCTCAGGTGTTTCTTGACCAGCGGTATCGGAGCGTTTTCCATCGTGCGGTCTCCCTCTTTCACGCGGCCGCAGCCAGCAGTTTCTTGAGATCGTTCATGGCCGCCCGCGGGCCGTGGAGGTTGTACACCCCGGTCAGATTGAAAATCACCTCGTCGACACCGGCGTCACGGTAGGCGGCGAGTTGCTCCTGAATCTCGTCCACTGTTCCGTAGAGAAACGCCTTCCCCGCCAGGAGGGATTTGGCGTCGGCGACGGAGGCGTCCCCCGCCAGCCCGATTCCCGCCTTTTCGAGCATGTCGATGTAGTGCGGCGCCCTCATATGCGCGGAATTACTGGCGAGGACGAGCTGCTCGGGATCCCGGTCGGGTCCGGCGAGCGCCAGCGGGACCATGGCCGTGACACCGGGCGCGGCGCGCTCCGCGGTCGTGGCCCCCTGACGCACGGCCGGAACGATCACTTCCCTCAGATAGTCCGCCGGTGTCAGCCAGGTGATGGCGACATCAACCACCTCGCCGGCCAGCCGGGCCATTCCGGACCGCAGGACCCCGAGGCCCAGGTCGACCCTGGGGTGCACGGCGGGCGGCAGTCCGCCGTGGCAGGAGAAGTACTCGCCGTCGAAATCGACGGATCCCCCCTCCAACAGGCCCCGGACAATGGTCAGATACTCGCGGGAGGCGGTCAGCGGGCTGGCGTACGGTGCCCTCATCACGCTCTTCTGGAAGTGCCTGCCCCCGGGACCGAACCCTGCGACCACCGGCTCACCCGTGGTCAGAGCCAGCGAGCGGACCTGAAGCGCGGCCTCGTACGGGTTACGCAGAGGCATCAGGGTGACGCCCACACCCGTCGGCACCCGAAAGCCCGCTCCCGCCGCCGAGGCGAAGCCCTGGAACGGCTCGATCAGCATGGCCTGGCCCTGCCACAGCCGCCGGGCGGCGGTCCACTCGACCAGTGCGGCGTAGGGCAGCAACTGCTCCGGCCGACGCGGCAGAAACGGCACGAGCACCGAATATGCGGTCATCAAGTCCCCCGATGTCCCCGTGTTTCCCCTGGCAAGAGGCCGCAAGTCCCCATTGCGCGTTCTTTACCAGAGCACTACCCACCAATTAATGATGGCCTGTCAGGCTGGTACCGAATCACCGGCACGAGGAAAAACGCTACCCGGCGCATCGCGGCATCTCCCCCGCCTCAGGCACAGTATTTTCCCCGTCGGAAGTAGGGGATTCCGCGAGCCGCAGTCGGATTCCTGGACAGGACAGACCGGCCGCCCGTTATATGGGCGGGTGATTCCACACATTGCGCGTACGCGGGCGACTGAACCCGGTCTACAGGCTTCCCGCCATGTACCGACCCGCGTGGATGACCGCGACGAGTTGCGAGCGGTCCCGGCATTCGAGCTTGCGCAGCACGTTCGACACATGGAACTTCACCGTGCTGAGCTCGACGGTCAGCTCCATGGCTATCTCCATGTTGGACAGCCCCTTCGCGACGAGCCGCGCCACGTCCCGCTCACGCCCGGTGAGTTCACCGAGGCCCCGCACACCCGTCGAGTGCTGCGGCGGAACGCGCCGAGGACCCTCGAGGACGTGGTGCACCAGTTCCGGCGAGAGCCAGCCACGCCCGCACAGCACCTGCTGTACGGCGGTGACGAAATCGTGGTCGGGGTCGTCCCGGTCGACGATTCCCGCAACCCGGAACTGCTGGCACGAGCCCCAGAAGGGGTCGTCAGGACCGCTGACGAGCACGATGACCGGCGTCCGCGTCGCCGCGTACCGCGATCCGGCAGTCCGCAGCACGTCGGGCTCCGTCATGACGACGTCCGCGGCGGTCTCGCCGGCGGATGGCGTTTCGCTCCAGGACGACACATCCCAGCCGAATCCGGACAAGGCCTGGCTCACGCGCCTGCGCAGCGATGGAGAACCTATGGCAATAGCGATATGACGCATGACACCCCGTAACTCAACTCAACCAGAGGCCCTAACAGCCCAGGGTGATGGTCAGTCACCGGGCGGCCCCTTCACAGCAAATCCGCATGTTACGCGAAGGTAACACACACGCTCGATTTCATTAACCAGCCAGTCACTTCGCCCTGTTTGGACACCGAGGAGCACCCTTGCCGCACATAACGGTGATCTGTCCTGCCTACAACCGTGGCAAAGCCATCGTGTCCACACTCGAATCGGTTCGCCGCCAGTCCATGAAGGACTGGGAACTGATCGTCGTCTCCGACGCGAGCAGCGACGACACCGACGACTGGGTCCGTAGGATCGCCGAGGAGGACCGCCGGATCCGGCTGCTGCGCACCCGCCGCTTCGGATCCCAGTCCGGGCCGACCAACATCGCGCTGGGCGAAGCGGCCGGGGCGTACGTCGCCTATCTCGACCACGACGACACCTGGGAACCGGATCACCTTCGCCTGCTCACCGAGGCGTTCGACGCCGGAGCCGAGTTCGTGGCGACCCGCGCGGTCAATGTCGACGCGACCGGCGCCGTCGTCTCCACGGCGCCGCCCCTCTCGATGTGCTGGCACCCCGAACTGCAGCTCATGAGCCCGCTCTTCGAAAACTCCTGCGCCGGACACACGGCCGGCCTCGCCGAGAAGGTCGGTGGCTGGCGGGAGTCGCCGGTCGGTCTGGAGGACTGGGACCTGTGGCTGCGGCTCTCCGACGCGGGCGTGCGCTGCACCACCTACCTCGCCCCGACGGTGCGGGTGCTCCAGGATCCGGGGACCCGGCAGAACAGCCTGGCCTGCGATCACCGGCACGAGATCGCCCGCTTCGACAGCGTCATAGCCGCACGGGCGGCGCTGCGCGCCCTGTTCGACCCCCGACATGCCGCGGCCGAACTACTGGCGACCAGGAAGGACGTCGTCCGGTGGTACACCTCGCTCGCGGACAGCGGTGAGCTGGTGTTCCCGCACGGCTGGCGGGGCGGCGCGGACGCCCTGGAGGCGGCGGTCGACGAACAGTTGCGTGACGACAAGTGGCGCGGTCTCGTGATCGAACGCCACACGGAGCATGTCTCTCTCAGCCAGGTCCTGCCCACCATGACCGCCGAGCACGCCGCCCGCTACTCCGCCTTCTTCCGCCGCACCATGCGCCACCAGCAGGAGTTCCTGTGCGACCTGCTCCCCGCAGGGAGCGTGGTGCGGTGAGCATCGACACCTTCCGTGCCCTGCTGGCCGAGACCCGCGAGCGCGCGTACACGCGCACGGAGCGTGTCCCCCTCGACGAACTGGACGGCTGGTACACCGACCCGGACACCGGTGCCCTACGGCACCACAGCGGTCGCTTCTTCAGCATCGAGGGCGTGCGCGTACGGCTGCCCGGCCACGCCGTGCCGGAATGGGACCAACCCCTCATCGTCCAGCCGGAGGTGGGGATTCTCGGCCTGCTGGTCAAGGAGTTCGACGGCGTCCCGCACTTCCTGGTCCAGCTCAAACCCGAGCCCGGAAACCGCAACGGCGTGCAGATATCGCCCACGGTCCAGGCCACCCGGAGCAATTACACGGGCGTCCACCGCGGGTCCGCCGTCCCCTACCTGGAGTACTTCCGGGAGGCCGGTCGGCATCGTGTCCTGGTCGACGTGCGGCAGTCCGAGCACGGCTCCTGGTTCCTGGGCAAACGCAACCGCAACATGGTGGTGGCGACGGACGCGGACATCGAGGTCCTGGCCGGTTTCGGCTGGCTGACGCGGGCCGAGCTGGAGGTCCTGCTCGGCGAGGACGACCTCGTCAACATGGACACCCGATCGGTACTGGCCTGTCTGCCCGCCGGGCCGGGCGAGGAGCGGCCCGCGCACGCGCTGCCGGACATCCTCCGCTGGATCACCGACGTCCGCGCGCTGACCGAACTGACCGTCCACCGCCGACCCTTGCACGACCTGGCACAGTGGCGGCGCGGCGACGGTCGGATCTCGCACCTGACGGGCCGGTTCTTCGACGTCATCGGCGTACGGGTCGAGGCGGCCGGCCGGGAGGTCGGGCAGTGGAGCCAGCCGATGATCGCCCCCCGGGGACAGGGGATCGTCGCCCTCCTCGTCACCCGGATCGAAGGCACCCTGCACGCCCTGGTCCAGCTCCGCGCCGAACCCGGCTGTGCGGACATCGCGGAACTGGCACCGACCGTGCAGTGCACTCCCCGCAACTACGACCACCTGCCCGCCGCCGCACGCCCCGTGTTCCTCGACGAGATACTCGGCGCGGACCCCCGGTCCGTCCTCTTCGACACGATGCTCTCGGACGAGGGGGGCCGCTTCCACCATTCCAGCAACCGCCACCTCATCGTCGAGACCACCACCCGGCCGGAGCCCCCCGGCTTCCGCTGGATGACCGTCGGCCAGCTCGGCGAACTGCTGCGCCACAGCTTCTACGTGAACATGCAGACCCGCAGCATGCTGGCCTGTCTGCACACCGTCGGGGCGACGCTCCGGCAGCGGACGCCGACGGCCATACCCTCGGCGGCCACGGTCGCCGTACCGGCCGGAGCCCGGGCATGACGACTACCGAAGACGGCCGCCGCCCCCTGATCACCGTGCTCGGCGCCTCCGGATTCATCGGTTCCGCGGTCGTCTCCGCCCTCGCGCGGCGACCGGTCCGGCTGCGTCTCGTCTCCCGCCGCGCCGGTACCCCGGCTCCGGCCGGCGAGTCGGTGCGCGCCCGCACGGAGGTCGTCAGGACCGATCTGGGGGTGCCCGGCGCACTCGCCGAAGCGGCGGCCGGATCGGACGCGGTGATCCACCTCGTCGCCCACACCACCGGGACGGGAAACTGGCGCGCCGCGGGCTCTGACCCGTCCGCACGTCACCTCAACGAGGGGCTGGTACACGAACTCATCGACGCAGTCCGCGCGGAAGGACGCCCCGGACCACCGCCCGTCGTCCTGTTCGCCGGTACGGCGCACTCTCCCGGCGCGGCCCCGCCGACCGAACCGTACCGGCTCCAGAAGCTGGCGGCCGAACGGGCGCTGGCCGAGGCGACGGCCGACGGCGTCCTGCGAGGCGTCACGCTGCAGTTGACCACCGTGTTCGGCGACAGCCCCGGCGCCTCGGCCGGCGCCGGCCGGGGCGTGGTGTCGGCCATGATCCGGCGGGCGCTGGCGGGCCTGCCCCTCACGATGTGGCACGACGGCGGTGTCGAGCGCGATCTGCTGTACGTCCGGGACGCGGCCGACGCGTTCCCCGCGGCGCTCGATCACGCCGCCGGGCTCGCCGGCCGTTCCTGGGCCGTGGGCAGCGGCGCCGCCGAACCCTTCGGGGGCGTGCTGCGGACGATCGCCGAACTGGTGTCCCTGCACACCGGAAGACCGCCCGTCCCGGTCGTCACGGTCGAGCCGCCCGCCTACGCGACCGCCGCCGACTTCCAGCACGTCCGCGTCGACCCGGGTCCGTTCGGGTCGGTCACCGGCTGGCGGCCCGGCGCCGTCCTGCGGGACGCGCTCGACAGAACCATCCGGAAGGAAACGTCATGACCATGTACGTCTGGGACTACCTGCGGGAGTACGAGGCCGAGCGGACCGATCTGCTCGACGCCGTGGACAGTGTGTTCCGCTCCGGCCGCCTGGTCCTCGGCGCGAGCGTGCGCGGATTCGAGGACGAGTTCGCGGCCTACCACGGCATTCCGCACTGCGTCGGCGTCGACAACGGCACCAACGCGGTCAAACTCGGCCTCCAGTCGCTCGGCGTCGGTCCCGGCGACGAGGTGATCACCGTGTCGAACACCGCCGCGCCGACCGTGCTGGCCATCGACTCCGTGGGGGCCACCCCCGTCTTCGTGGACGTACGCGAGGACGACTTCCTCATGGACACCTCCCAGGTGGCGGACGCGCTCACCGACCGGACCCGCTGTCTGCTGCCCGTCCACCTGTACGGGCAGTGTGTGGAGATGGAGCCGCTCGCGGAACTCGCCGCGGTGCGCGGCCTGCCGGTCCTGGAGGACTGCGCGCAGGCCCACGGCGCCCGGCGGCACGGCAGGCTCGCCGGCACGTTCGGGCAGGCGGCGGCCTTCTCCTTCTACCCGACGAAGGTGCTGGGCGCCTACGGCGACGCGGGTGCGGTCCTCACCTCCAACGACGAAGTGGCCGGCGGACTGCGCCGGTTGCGCTACTACGGCATGGAGGAGACGTACTACGTCGTCGAGACGCCCGGTCACAACAGTCGGCTCGACGAGGTGCAGGCCGAGATCCTGCGGCGCAAACTGGCCCGCCTCGACGGGTACATCGACGCCCGTCGGGCCGTCGCCCGCCGCTACGAGGACGGCCTCGCCGGCACGGACCTGATCCTGCCCCGTACGGCAGCGGGCAACGATCACGTGTACTACGTCTACGTGGTGCGCCACCCCCGGCGCGACGACATCCTCGAACTGCTGGCGGAGCGGGGCATCTCGCTGAACGTCAGCTACCGGTGGCCGGTGCACACCATGTCCGGCTTCGCCCACCTCGGACTCGGCAGTGGCTCTCTGCCGGTCACCGAGCGGCTGGCCGACTCGATCTTCTCGCTCCCGATGTACCCGTCCCTGACACCGGACGCCCAGGACAGGGTGATCGGCGAACTCCGCGACGTCCTGGCGAAGCTGTGAGGACACGCGAACTCGCCGTGCGCGGGGTGCTGGAGTTCACACCGGAGGTCTTCCCGGACGACCGGGGTCTGTTCGTCTCCCCGTTTCAACTGTCCTCGTTCGCCGGTGCGACGGGCGGTCCGCTCTTCCAGGTCGCCCAGGCCAGCCACAGCGTCTCCCGGCGCGGTGTGGTCCGCGGCATCCACTTCACCACGGGCAGTCCAGGCACCGAGAAGTACGTCTGCTGTCCGCACGGTGAGGTCCTGGACATCGTCGTCGATCTCCGGGTCGGTTCGCCGACGTTCGGCACCTGGGACGCCGTGGTTCTCGACCAGCGGAAATTCCGAGCCCTGTACCTCCCGGCGGGCGTCGGGCACGCCTTCGTCTCGCTCCGGGACGGCAGTGTCATGTCGTATCTGCTCTCGGCGGGCTACGTCGCGGAGAAGGAGCGAGCCGTCTCGGTCCTCGACCCGGAACTCGCCCTGCCCCTTCCATCGGGCATCGCGCCCGTGCTGTCCGAACGGGACCGTCTGGCCGGCACCCTCGCCGAAGCAGCCGTCGACGGCATCCTCCCCCGCTACGAAGAGACAACGGGAATCTGAAGCATCATGAACAGTTGCCGGATCTGTGCAGGCCCGCTCGACGAGTTCCTCGACCTCGGCAGGCAGCCGCTCTCCGACGCGTTCCGTCTGCCGAACGACACGCGGGACGAGTTCTTCTTCGAGCTCAGAGTCGGCCTGTGCCGCTCGTGCACCATGGTGCAGCTGATCGACGAAGTCCCCAGGGAGCACATGTTCCACGAGGACTACCCGTACCACTCCTCCGGGTCGTCGGCGATGCGCGAGCACTTCACCGGGACCGCCCGGTATCTGCTGGACACGGAGCTGCGTGGCCCCGACGCCTTCGCCGTCGAACTGGGCTGCAACGACGGAGTGATGCTCCGCACCATCAGCGAAGCCGGCGTACGGCATCTGGGCGTGGAGCCGTCCGGCGGAGTGGCCCGGCTCGCCCGCGGCAAGGGCATCCGGGTTCGTACCGCGTTCTTCGAGGAGGAGACCGCCCGGGACATCGCCGCGACCGAGGGACGCGCGGACGTCGTCTACGCGGCGAACACCCTGTGCCACATCCCCTACCTCGACTCGGTCTTCCGCGGCCTGGACGCCGTGCTGAAGCCCACCGGCGTCTTCGTCTTCGAGGACCCCTACCTCGGCGACATCGTCGACCGGACCGCCTTCGACCAGATTTACGACGAGCACTACTACTTCTTCACCGCCCGCTCCGTCCGTGACCTGGCGCGGCGCCACGGCTTCGAACTCGTCGACGTTCGACGGCTTCCCGTGCACGGCGGCGAGGTCCGGTACACACTCGCGCGGGCCGGGCAGCGCGAGCCCAGCCCCGCCGTGGCCGAGTTGCTGGCCGAGGAACGGACCCGCCGCCTGCACGAACTCGACACGCTCCGCAGCTTCGCCTCCCGCGTCGAGACCGTCCGTGCCGACCTGGTCGCACTCCTTGAGCGGCTGCGCGCGGAGGGCAGTCGGGTCGTGGCCTACGGCGCGACGGCCAAGAGCGCCACCGTCACCAACTTCTGCGGCATCGGCACCGAGCTGATTCCGTTCGTCTGCGACACGACCCCCGCGAAGCAAGGCCGACTCACCCCCGGCGCCCACATCCCGGTCCGCGAATCCGCGGAATTCGCCGCGCCCTACCCGGACTACGCGCTGCTCTTCGCCTGGAACCACGCAGCCGAGATCATGTCGAACGAGCGGGACTTCCGCGCGTCGGGCGGCAAGTGGATCCTCTACGTCCCGGACGTCCACATCGTGTGAGACACGTGTGCCGACCGCAAGGCCGTGCGCACGGCCTCGGCGGCCATGGGCGACGCGTTGAGAGAAGACCGCAGAAATCCCATACCCCAGAAGCAGCATTTGACCGCCCGCACATCAGGGCACCCGTGTATTCCGTCTGTTCAAGGGAAAAGAATGACCATCAAGCAGCGCACAACGCGCGTAGGGGCAGTCGCAGCGACCATCATCGGCGCTCTGCTCACCGCCACGGCCTCAGCCACAGCCACAGCCACCGGGGCGACGCCCGAGTGGTCCATGGCGCACGGAGAAGCCGGCGCCTCCGGCCTGATCGTTTCCCATGAGGGTAAGAGTGCGATTCAAGGGGAGCTCCGAAGCATTGGTTCGGAATGCTATTCTCTCGTAATTCAGCCAATGCTCGGATCTTTCCCTGGGCCTACCACGAAGCTGGGAACGCAATGCGGCTCCGGAACAACTCCGGTCTACCGCGAATACTCTGGCTCACCTCTCGCCAAAATCTGCCGAGGCGATGCGGCCCCCTTCACCGACTGCGGCTCACCCAAGCGCCTTCCGGCGGGATCGGCTGCCCCGCAGGGATACGTATACGAGGCGGCGTGGCCGACGACCCCCGACTCGAAGGCCTCCTGCGAGTCCCAAGGACGGAGAGGCATTTCTGAGGGGCGCTGGACGGCCTACATGTGTCGCGCAGAATATCGCGGGGGCACGGACATCCCTCTCCTCTTCCAGGTGCTGTACGTGAAGAAGTGACCGCGGTGGTCGCCCGCCCGGGCTGGCCTCGCCCCTTCGGGACGGCCCCTCGGCACGAGCCCGCCACATGAGGGCTTCCTGGAGGGGACGGCCTGGCACACGACCAAGAAGTACCTGGCCCTCGTGCGGTTCTTGACGGGGTCGAAGGCGGCCTTGGAGCTGTAGGGGGTGCCGGCGAGGTAGTGCGCCCAGGACAACGGCGCCACTTCCGGCAGGATCAGGCGGTGCGTTGGGCGCGGTGGCGGGCTTCCCGGAGTCGGACCTTCGACGGGAGGCGGTCCAGGCCGGCCGAGTCTCGTGCGTGTGCGAGCTGAGCAGGCTGCCGTCCAGGCCCTCGGGCGCGCTGCCGTCGGGATTCCCGGTGTACGGCTGGAGTCTCTGCGCATCGCGGCGGTGCCGCTCGAGCCAGTGTCCGAGCCGACCGTCCGTCCACCGGCCAGCGCGCTACCGCCCGGCCCGCTGAGGATCGAGGCCGCCTTCACAGCATCCCCCGCGCGGCCGCTGCCTGAGTCCGCCGACCAGTTGAGGAGCGCGCTGCTCGCGGCCGCTGAACGGCTCGGCCTGGCCACCGTGACAGCTGACCTGCGCGTCACGGATCTCCATGACGGCCCGGAAACAGGCGTGGAGTCACGGACCGCGGCGACGCCCGTGAGGCCCACGCCGCAAGCTGCAGCCGCACGAAGCTCGCTCCCGGTCACCGAAACAGGATCCATGCGGAGGCCGGGCGGGGAGCTGGCGGGCGTCGCGACGGCTGTTCCGGGCGTCGCCGGTCTCACCACCGTGCTGGGCAGCCGTCCGGTCAAGGTGGAGGACCATGACGATCCACCCGGCCGACACATCGAGGTTCACCTCGCGGTCGCCCCGGGGCACCATCCACTGGAGGTCGCCCGCGCCGTCCGGGACGCCGTGGCCGACGCGGCCACCACTGACACCCCGGGCCCGGTCACCGCCGCCGTCCTCATCACGGAAACCGCAGCCGATCGTCGGACCGAGCCGGTCACCGAGCCGAGCGCCCCTCAGTGATCGGCCCAACCCACGAGACGGCGATCAGGGCGATGCCGCCGACCAGAGCCAGGGGGAACACGCCGGCGTGCAGCCAGCCGCGCATCCTCGGCTTCAGCGCAGCCGCCACACGCTCCGCCCCGCCTTCCAGGCCGGCGGCAGCCAGCTGGCCGGTTGGGCCGGCCGGCGCATCGACCGCGGGGGCGCGCAGGGCGTCGGGAGTGGTGCCGGGGCGAGGCTGGGGATCACGTCCGTGTGCCGGCGGCTGAGTGTCTTCGGCGATCATGCGCTCGTATTCTGAAATCGACGGATCAGTGCGGCCTGGCCCCTCGCTGTGGACTGCGGGTCAGATGCCGACCGTGTGCCGGGAGGCGGCGCGGCGGTACTCGGCGTTGATGCGCTGGGCTTCTTCGAGCTGGTCTTCGAGGATGATGATGCGGCAGGCCGCCTCGATGGGGGTGCCGTGGTCGACTAGTTCCCGGGCGCGGGCGGCGATCCGCAGCTGGTAGCGGGAGTAGCGGCGATGTCCGCCCTCGGAGCGGAGCGGGGTGATGAGGCGGGCTTCGCCGAGGGCGCGCAGGAAGGTGGGGGTAGTGCCGAGCATCTCGGCAGCTCGACCCATGGTGTAGGCGGGTAATCGTCGTCGTCGAGACGGTCGAAGGAATCGTCTGCTGTCATCTCACCTCTCTGTGGAACGCGTGGAGGGGCCCTGGCGCCGTACGGCACCAGGGCCCCGAAGGAACTGCTACACCATCTGCCGGCCCTGGTACTGCGCCGGCCCTCTGTGTCCGC
>NZ_JBHVDX010000093.1:0-35799 GCF_042802555.1 Streptomyces sp. NPDC057474
GGCACGCGCAGTTCCACTGGGGTACGCCGCCGCCCGCCGCAGTGCCGAGCACATGCAGCAGCACGGCGGCGGGCTAACGGTCGCTCAGGAAATAGGCGGTGACCTCCAGCGCGGTCTCGACGACCACGAAGTCGGGGGTCTGCCAGCTCGGCGCCTCTTCGTCGACGGGTGGCGACTGACGTTCCACCGCCTGCTGTACGGATTCGGTCATGAGCCGTACCTGCCTTCCGATGTGGGGGACCGGTGTACCTGACGGCCAGGTCGTGCTGTGTTGCAGCATCGCGAGCATCGGCCACCCGGGTCAATGGGTCGACAGAAAAGTGCTCCGATCTATCGTTGGCCGAAAATGAGAACGTCGAGGTCGGCCACTGTCGGATCTGTTGGCAAAGCCGCTGTTGAGGCGGTGTTAGCAGCTTGATTCACCAGGCGAAGGTATGAACCTTTGGCTTCATTGGCACTTGACCCTCAATCGCATACCTCCTACCTTCCGGAGAGCTGACCACTCATCAGGTTGCGAGCCCATCACGGCTTCCTGACACCCCCCACAGCGAGGAGCTCGCCCATGCGCGGATTCCGAACCATCACATCGGCCGCTGCCGCGGTTACGCTCACCGCCGGTCTGCTCGGCGCGGCGGCCGGCGCCGGAAACGCGACGGCAGGAAGTGACAGCGGAACAGGCACCGGAACAGGCACCGGAACAGACAGCGGAACAGACAGCGGCATTGCCTCGGTCCCTTCGGCCATCCGAACGGTCTCGTCCGGCTGGACCGTTCCCTGGGGCCTGAGCTGGCTGCCCGACGGGTCGGCGCTCGTCACCGAACGGGACTCCTTCAAGCTCTTCAAACTCACCCAGGCGGGCACGAGGACCGAAATCGGCAGGGTGCCCAACGTCGTGACCACCAGCGGCGAGGGCGGCCTCCTCGGCGTCGCGGTCTCACCGAACTGGAACAGCGACCACTACGTCTACCTCATGCACTCGGCGGCCTCCGACAACCGCATCGTCCGGATGACGTACGACGGCTCCTCGCTGAGCGGCTACACGGTCCTCGTCACCGGCATCGCCAAGAACAGGTACCACAACGGCGGTCGTATCAAGTTCGGCCCGGACGGCCACCTCTACGCCACCACGGGCGATGCGCAGAACAGCAACCTCGCCCAGGACAGGAACTCCCTCAACGGGAAGATCCTGCGGATGACGAAGGACGGCAGGCCCGCACCTGGCAACCCGTTCGGCACACTCGTCTTCTCCCTCGGCCACCGCAACCCCCAGGGCATCACCTGGGACGCCCAAGGGAGGCTCTGGGAAGCCGAGTTCGGCAACAGCAAGTACGACGAGCTCAATCTGATCGAGTCCGGCAAGAACTACGGCTGGCCGGTCTGCGAGGGCAGCTGTTCCACGTCCGGCATGACCAGCCCCAAGCGGCAGTGGACCGTCAGCGAGGCATCCCCGAGCGCGGTCACGTACGCCGACGGAGCCCTCTACATGGCGGCACTGCGCGGCGAGCGGCTATGGCGCATCCCGGTCAGCGGCACCAGCACCGGCACCCCCACCGCCTACTACGCCACCCAATACGGCCGGCTCCGCACGGTCGAGAAGGTCCCCGGCAAGAACACCCTGTGGCTGTCCACCACCAACGCCGACAACAACGGAGGCGAGCCGGACGGCGCGGACAAGGTGTTCCAGGTCGATCTGCAGTAGGACGCCATCCGGCGTCACACGCCGCAGACGGCGCGTTGGACTCCACAGGGCCTCCTGGTGCCGCTCGGCAGGGATCGCAACCCCGAGCTACGAGGAGGCCCTGCCGTTGTGCCCCGACCACCGAGAGATCACCCGAACAGGAACCGAGCGGTAAGCGGATGGCTTCTCAGTGTCCTCGGTGAGTGCCGGGTCTGTGTCCCGATTCCGGTGATGTCGCTTGGCCGGTGACGGTGTCAAGCCTGGAGGTCGTGTGCTTGCGAGCCGGTTCGTCGTCCTGCTCGACTTGGACGACACTCTGACCCCCGACCGGCAGGCAGCCCGGACGGCTGTGGGACGGACCCTGCGGGCGATCGGTCCTGCGAGCACGCCGACAGTGGTGCAGAGGATGTTCGACACAGCCCGGAGGCGTTGGCAGTCAGGGCCTTACTACGAGCGGCTGCGCGATTTGGGGCTCAGTTCCTGGGAGGCACTTCTGGACAGACCTGATGACGCCGGCAGTTCCGCAGGCTGCCGCGTGGGGGTTGCCACTTCCGCGAGCAGGTCTGGGGCGATGTGTTGCAGAGCGAGTCAGCTGGCGTTGGCGCAGATTCGGCGGAAACGAGCCGGTTGTTCGTCGAGCACCGGCGGGGTCTGGTGCAGCCGTTCCCAGACGTAGGTGCACCGGTCGCCGGAGAACGAGGGCAGCCACTGGGCCGGGTCTCGGTTCCCCTTCGATCTATTTGTCGCCGCCGATACCACCCGCAGGGACCGCGGATCACCGAGTCGTTCGCGTAGTGCTCCCGCTCAGCCGCAGACCACGTCGAAGCGCCGGAGTTTCAGGCTTCGGCCAGCGGCACGACGCGGTGGATGTCTAGCCTCTGTGCGTCGTCCGGGCAGGGGTCGACGGGGCCGTTTGGTCCGCTACTGGTCCGGGAGAATTCGCCTGAGACGCCCATCGTGGCGCGAGGTGCTGAGGTGATCGCGAAGAGTAGCCCAGGTGCAGAGGTTGCCTGGAGTGGAACGGAGTCTCCAGGCAACCGACTTGAGACTCTAGAAGAACCCAAGTTTCTTCGGGCTGTATGAAACCAAAACGTTCTTCGTCTGCTGGTGGTACATCTTTCGTGCGCTGCTGACCGGGCCGGGACGGGCGTCGAGCAACTCCCGGATCACGGCGTGTCCGCGCAGTTTGCGGCCGTGGACCTCGTAGTGGGCGTCGGGGGAGAACAGTGCGAGCAGTTCGTCGTACTCGCGGCGGTCGTAGTGGTGGAAGAAGGCCGTGTTGAGCCGGGCCAGCGACCAGGCCGTGGCGTCCTCGGTCCCAGCAGGACGGACTGGTGACCCGGACCGCCTGCGCGGAGGTGCCACCACGCGTGGAATACACCCCTCACGCCGCTGGGCCGCAGCCTCCACCACGTCGTCAGATCCCTGATCACCTGGGTCGCGGACCACCACGGCCAGATCCGCGAACACCGGGCCCACCTCAACCCCGCACCTTGATGTCCGACGGGTGGGGTTCGTTTCGGGCACGCGACGGCGGCTTGAAGACCCTTGCCTCGGCCACCGTGACGACCGGGCGTGAGCTCCTCGAGATCTGCGCGAACGCGACTGATCACGACAGAAAACGCCCGATCTCCTCGTCGGACGGCACGGCCTGTCCAGTACGGCAGTCGCGCGCCCGCCGGGTGTGCGAGGGGCAGTGCGGCGACGCCCTCGACCACGGTCTCCTTGGCGGAGGTCTCCAGAGCAGCTGGGTTCGTCGTCCTCAGCGTGCGGGATCGACGGCGTGAGCTCGCAGGGTGAGAAAAATCGCGTCGAGTGCGTCGAGGAGGGGCTCTTCGGTGCGGGTCGTCTTGGTCATCAGCAGCCCGCCCTGCAGGGTTGCGAGAATCGAGCGGCCGAGCCGCTGGGCGTCGGTGTCGGCCCGGAGCAGGCCTGCGGTGATCATGCGCTCGGTCCCGGCCTGGAGCAGGCGCTGCCATTCGGCCCACACGCGCTGGACTGACGCGGCGACCTGGTCGTGGCTGCCGACGAGTTCGTTGACCATCGAGCCGATGGGGCAGCCCCAGCAGGGCTGCTCCCGGTAGAAGTCCGTGATCGCCTCGCGCCACTTCTGCCACGATTCCCAGGAGTCGAGTTCGTCCAGGTAGGGCCGTTGTGCGTCGAACACCCGTGCGCCCTGCCACTGTGTGAGCGCGCTGACGAGGTCGGGCTTTCCTTCGGGGAAGTAGTGGAAGAGCTGACTCCTGCTTGTCCTTGTCGCGGTTCGGACGTCCTCAAGTGTCGTCGCGTTCACGCCTCGCTCCAGGACGAGCTCCGCGGCGGCTTCGACGATGCGGGCGCGGGTGGCCAGTCCCTTGCGCGTGAGGCCCTCTGGAGTGCTCATGGCCCCAGTCTACTGATTTTGGACGGATCCATCTGTTACTTTGGACACGAACGTCCAATTGGACATCCGCGTCCAAACATTGCTACCTCCAGGAGTTCCCCATGGCGTTGCAGGGACAACCGGCCCCCGTGGTCGAGCGAGACCTGTTCATCGACAACGAGTGGCGCCCGAGCGCGGACGGCCGCTCGGAGTCGCTGATCAATCCAGCGACGGAAGAGCGGTTCGGCAAGGTCGCACTGGCGTCCAGCGCCGACGTGGATGCCGCGGTGCGGGCCGCGCGGACGGCGTTCGACGAGGGGCCGTGGCCGCAGCTTTCCTTGAAGGAACGAGCCGACTACATGCTCGCGCTCGCCGACGAGATCGAGCGGCACACGGATGCCATCGCCGAGCTGGTGACGGCCGAGACGGGGCTGGTCACCGGTGCCGCCCGCGGAAACCCGGGGGCCTTCGCCGGTCTGTTGCGCTACTACGCGAGCCTCGCCGACTCGACCGAGCTCCACGAGGTCCGCACCGGCCTGACCGGCGTCACCGCGCGCATCGAGAAGCGACCCGTCGGTGTCGTGGCCGCGATCGTGCCGTGGAACGCACCGCTCGGTCTCGCCGCCTTCAAGATTCCTCCGGCGCTCCTGGCCGGCTGCACGGTCATCGTGAAGCCGTCCGACTTCTCGCCGCTGAGCGCCGGATACATCGCGGACGCCGCACTCAAGGTCGGCCTGCCGGCCGGCGTGATCAACATCCTCACCGCCGGTCCTGAGCAGAGCCAGGAGCTCGTCAGCCACCCGGGCGTGGACAAGGTGACGTTCACCGGATCGACGGGCGTCGGGCGCGCGATCGCCGCGGCCGCGGCGCCCACGCTCAAGCAGGTCACGCTGGAACTCGGCGGCAAGTCCGCGGCGTTGATCCTGCCGGACGCGGATCTGGAGCGGCTCGTCTACACGCTGCCGATCAATGTCTGCAACAACAACGGCGCGCAGTGCACGAATCCGAGCCGGCTGATCGTTCCCGAGAGCCGCAAGGACGAGATCGTCGGGGCTCTGGCCGAGGCGTTCGCACGTCTCAAGGTCGGAGATCCGCACGACCCGGAAGCGATGGTCGGCCCGATGATCAACAAGGCGCACTACGACAAGGTCCTCGGGTTCTTCGAGACGGCCCGGCAGGAAGGCGCGACATTCGCCGTCGGCGGCGGGCGCGCGCCCGGGTTCGACAAGGGCTACTACGTCTCACCGACCATCATCACCGATGTGTCGCCCGACTCCCGTGTCGCACAGGAGGAGATCTTCGGCCCGGTGACCGCGGTGCTCACCTACCGCGACGAGGCCGAGGCGATCCGGCTGGCCAACCACACCGAGTTCGGGCTCAACGGCGCCGTCTACAGCAGTGACGAGCAGCATGCGCTCGAGGTCGCCCGCAAGATCCGCAGCGGCACGGTCTCGATCAACAACGGCATCACCATCGATCTCGCGGTGCCGTTCGGCGGCGTCAAGCAGTCGGGCTACGGGCGCGAACTCGGCCCCGAAGGTCTCGACGCGTACTACAACACGCACGCGATCTTCCTCGACGGCGAGCCGATCGTGACGCTCTAGCGTCACGTGCACGCCCCGGGACCGACATCACGGAGACGGACCTCCGCGCACCGCACGCCACCGCACCGGAGGTTCCTCGACTCGGAGGGCCTCCGGCGCGCCCGACGAGTGATCGAGAAGACAGAGCACAAGTTGTGACACGTGGCGATCACCGTCGGGGTCAGCGAGGGCGGTCCGAGGATTCCCCGAGGTCACGCCTCAGCAGATCGCCCCCTGTACCGGGAAACCGTGACCGCTCCGAGGCCGTCTTCAGCGCCTGCCCGGGGCCGGCCCCCGGTGGGGCATCACATCGCCCTGCCCGCGACACCGCTTCGCGGACCACGACCGGGCCCCGGCCTTTCCGGCCACCCGAGTTTCCCCAAGATCGAACAGAACGAGGAGCCATGCCCAAGTCATACGTCTTCACCGAGTACGGCGGTCCCGAGACGCAGACCTTCGTCGACCTGCCCAGGCCCGTTCCGGGGCCGGGCCGGCTTCTGGTCGCGGTGCACGCGGCCGGGGTGAACCCGGTCGACTGGAAGGTGCGCGCCGGCTACCTGCGGGAGCTCCTTCCGCTGCCCCTGCCGGCGACCTTCGGCACGGAGGTCTCCGGTGTCGTCGAGGAGATCGGCGACGGGGTCGAGGGGTTCACGATCGGAGACGAGGTCTTCGGTGCCCTGCCGTTGGCCGGCGGCTACGCCGAATACGCGCTGCTGCCGGCCCAGACCGCGGCACGCAAGCCGGCCGGCGTGTCGTTCACGGACGCCGCGACATTGTCCGTGTCTGCGGCCACCGCCCAGCAGGGCATAGACCGGCTGAACCTCAAGCCCGGTGCCACCCTGCTGGTGAACGGAGCCGGTGGTGGTATCGGCGTTGCCGCCGTGCAGATCGCTCGCGGCCTGGGCGCCACCGTGATCGGCACCGCCGGCCCGGGCAAGGCGGAGTTCGTGTCCTCTCTCGGGGCCACTCACGTCCCCTACGGAGAAGGGGTGGCCGACCGGGTCACCGTCGTCGCCCCGAACGGCGTGGACGCCATCTTCGACCTGGTCGGCGGCGACGCCCTGCACGCCGTAGCCGGTCTTGTCGCGGACAAGTCCCGGATCGCCACCGCTGTGGACCCGACGGCAGCGGCCGAACTCGGCGGCGGCTACTACCAGGTGGAGCAGACCGGTGAGGTGCTCTCCCCTCTCGCCGAACTGGTCGCATCCGGCAGGCTCGACCCCCACGTCACGAAGATCCTGCCCTTCGCGGAGGCAGCGGCGGCTCTTGCCCTGGTCGAAGCCGGCCACGCTCTGGGCAAGACCGTCCTGAGGATGCGGTAAGGGCCGCGGTACAACGACCCCGGAGGGTTCCGAGGCGTCCACGGCTCGTCGTGTCCAGGCTGGGGACACCGCGGAGTCGCACGACTGCGGCCCACGGTTGCCCGCCGACGTCATCGCCGCCACGCACGCCGCCGCGCCGACGCCTGGCGCCGTCTTCGCAGGCGAACGAAAAGAGTCTCCCGACGGCAAGGAGCCAGCGCTTCAGTCAGCGATGGCTCCACACCCCTTGTGGGTGAAGGGGGGAATCAGCCACGAGTCGGGCCCCTGGCTGAGGTACGAGCGGCCATAGCTGGTGCGGATGTCCGCGCCCGGCAGACAAAGGTCCACGGCCGAGGGTGCCGACTTCCCGTGCCGTCAGGGTTACCTCGGCTCTCGGTTGGCCGGGTCGCGGAGCTCCTTCGCAGGCTTCGACGTTTTCGTTCGTGAGAGGCGTCCGCGGTGTCTGTCGCTCCGCCGGATCGCGCGGCTGAGTGATCGTGCTTTACGGCAACGGGCACGCACTCGCCGTCTACTCGCCCTTTCCGCTCCCTTCGGGAGGCGACGTGGCCGGTGCCGTGGCGTTCGGCGTATCGGATGTGGGCTCGGGCAGTGGTGCGGTGTTGCGGCTGCTCAGTCCGTCGAGCGAGATGTGCAGGATGCGGCGCCACTGTCCGGGCTGGGTGTCGGCGGTTGTCCGCACGGCCTGGCTCAGGGACGTGATGAGCAGGACCAGGTCGGCGGTGGTGACATCGGGCCGCAGGAGGCCGGCGTCCTGGCAGCGGGTGCGCAGGTCGTCGTAGACGGCGTCGCGGCGCCGGGCGCACTCGCAGCTGGGGGCGCCGGTGGCGATGTAGGCCTCGATGAGGGCGCGGTTGCGGGCCAGTTGGGTGAGGCTCTGCTCGAAGAAGTCGGTCAGGGCCTGCCAGGGGTCTTCGGTCTCCCTCGCCGCTTGGTGGGTCGTGATGAGCCAAGAGGTGAACTCCTGCACCAGCACGGTGGCGAGCAGGTCTTCCTTGGTCGGGAAGTGACGGTAGAGCGTGCCCATGCCGACGCCGCTGCGCCGGGCGATCTCCCGGACGTCCACCGCGCCCCCCTGTTCGGCGAAAACGGCGCCGGCCGCTTCGATGATGGCGGCGCGGTTGCGCTCGGCGTCCGCGCGGCGTGCGCGCCTGGCGGGTTGTGCGCGTTGGTCGGCGAGGGTCACGGCATCCAGGGTACAGCGCACCCCACCTTTGCGGAGCGCATGCTCCGCTTGTGTTACGTTTTAGAGGAGCGCTCGCTCCGGTTTGAGGGCCGTGCTCTCCGGATGCGCTTTTCCCGCCTGAGCACGGCTTTGGCAGCCAGCCACCAGTGGCCGTTGGCCCATGGAAGGACAACCGCAATGACTGACTTCACCAACAAGGTGGCCATCGTCACCGGCGCCGCCTCAGGCATAGGCCGTGCGACCGCACTGCTGCTGGCGAGCCGGGGCGCGCACGTCGTCGTCAACGACCTGTCGGCCGACGGCGCCGCCGCGGTCGAGGCGGAGATCAGCGCACTGGGCGGCTCGGCCGAGTCCGCCGCCGGGGACGTGACGCAGACCGGTTTCATCGACAGCCTCTTCGACGACGTCGCCGCCCGGCACGGCCACCTCGACGTCGTCCACAACAACGTCGGCTTCGGGGGACGGAGCGCCATCGTCGACCTCACCGACGACGAGTGGAACCGGGGTATCGCCGGCAACCTGACTGCGACCTTCGCCGGTGTCCGGGCCTCCCTGCGCATCATGCGCGAGCAGGAGGGCGGCGGCGCCATCGTGAACACGTCCTCGATGTCCGGCTACGCCAAGATCCCCGGAGTCACTCCGTACTACGGCACCGCGAAAGCGGCCGTCCTGCACCTCACCCGCGAGGCCGCCGTCGAAGGAGGCGCCTACGGCGTGCGCGTCAACGCCGTGCTGCCCGGTGCCGTACGCACCCCGGCTTTCGAGGGCTACATCGGCTCCGACGAAGCGATGCGGGCCTACCTCTCCGAGATCCCGCTGCGCCGCATGGCCGAGCCCGACGACATCGCCCGCCTCGTCGCCTTCCTGGCCTCTGACGACGCTGCCGTGATCACCGGGATCGGGGTGCCGATCGACGGGGGCTGGTCAGCTCTGCTGCCCCAGCCCGCCGACCGCACCGGGGCATGAGACGAACCGAACACCCCGCACCACACCGCAGCTCGCGGCGTTCCCCCCAACGCGCTGACACAACCGCCCCCACCAGGAGGAAGAGCACAGCATGACCCCCACCACCGTTCTCGTGACCGGTGCCGCCGGCGATCAGGGTGCCGCCGCCGTCCGCCACCTGCGCGACGCCGGCCACACCGTGCGCGCCTTCGACGCCGCCGCACCCGACTCCCCCCGCGCCCAGTACCTCGCCGAACTCGGCGCCACCTACGTCCAGGGCGACGTCGGTGACCAGGAGGCCATCGACGACGCCATGCACGGCGCCAACGCCGTCTTCGCCGTCCCCGTCGGTCCCTACGGTGACGAACTCCTCAAGGCCGACCTCGGCACGCTCCTCATCGAAAGTGCCGAGCGCGCGGACGTGGACACGTTCGTGCAGACCACCGTCGCAGGCCTCGAGCGCCACCTCGCCCGCAGCGACTACGGCACCGGCCTCACCCTCGACGCCTACGCCGCGGCCCGCCTGCTGATCGAAGCCCGCCTGCGCACGTCGACGCTGCGCCGCTGGACCGTTCTGCGGCCGGTGACCCTCATGGAGAACTACCTGCCGCCCAAGGCGCAGGGTATGTTCCCCTGGCTGGCCGAGGGGCGCCTCGACTCCGTCCACTCCACCGACGTGCCGATCCAACTGGTCAGCGTGGTCGACATCGCACGGTTCGCCGTCGCCGCCCTGCACGACCCGGACCGTTTCGACCGGCAGATCATCGAACTCAACGGCGACGAGTCGCACGTCGCCCACATCGCCGACGCCCTCTCCGACGCCACCGGAACCCGCATCACCTACCGGGCGCTGCCGGTCACCGACGCCCTCCGTGACGGCATGTTCGCAGGCGTCGCCCACAGCCAGGAATGGGCCAACCAGATCGGCTATGGCGCGCCCAGCCCCGAGGACGTCCACAGGACCTGGGGCATCAAGCCGACCCCCTTCACCGAATGGGCCCGCGACCACGCAGACCTCTTCGACATAGCACGCTGAAACACCGCACCACCAGCACCGCGACACAGCGTGACGAGGCCGGTCGGCTGGAACCAGCAGCCAGCACGGAAGACGGCGCTCGGCGCCTCGCTCGGGCACCCAGGTCATCGCCGGCGTCTTCGCCAACAGCTCCGATGCCACCGGTCCGCAGTCCACAGCCCACGCCTATACCGAGTCCTTCGCCACTGCCGCCGCCGACGCACTGACCGCCGCCGCCATCACTCTGTTCACACCTCCGCCCCGCAACCGCCCCCGGATGCCGAGCCGACAACAGAAGACCGACCCTCCCAGCCACGCCGAGGACGCACCCCCAACACCCCGGCAAGCGCCGGGGCAGGACTTGGAGAACTCGATGCCCACGCCCACCCCGGTCGACCTGACCGAACTCAGCACATCACTCGGCGGTTCCCGCCGGTTGCGCGGCCATCTCGCCCGCCCCGAGGGCACCGGCCCCTGGCCCGGTGTCGTCGTCGTCCACGAGGCACTGGGGGTGGACGACGTCATGCTGCGGCAGACCGAACGCCTCGCGCAGGCCGGCTACCTGACGCTGATGCCGGACCTGTTCGCCGACGGCGGCGCCCGCCGCTGCCTGGTACCCACGATGCGCGCCGCGACATCGGGTCGCGGCCGCGCCTGGGCAGACCTGGAAGCGGCGAAACAGACGCTGGCCGAACATTCCGACTGCACCGGACGGATCGGTGTCATCGGCTTCTGCATGGGCGGCAGCTTCGCCCTGGTCGCCGCAGGACGGGGCACCTTCGACGCGGCCTCCGTCAACTACGGCCTCCTGCCCAAGGACGCCGAGCATGCCCTCGACCAGTCCTGCCCGGTGGTGGCCAGTTACGGCGGCCGCGACCGCATGCTCAAGGGCGCCGCGGCCAAACTGGAGGCCGCGCTGACGCGGGCCGGCGTACCGCACGACGTGAAGGAGTACCCGGCCGCCGGACACTCCTTCCTCAACGACGCCGAGAACGCCCCACGCCTGCTGCGCCCCCTCACGAAGATCGCGGGGATCGGGCCCGAACCCAGGTCCGCCGCCGACGCCTGGCGCCGAATCGAGGAGTTCTTCGCCGAACACCTGGCCGACTCGTGACCACCCCGCGCCGAAGGCCGACCGGGAGACCTGCGCATGCCCGTGACCTGGACACTCGACCGGACCCGTCCATGCCACGGCGGACAACTGATCGGCCCCGCCCACGTCGGCGAGGGCCGCGGCCCTCTTCGGCCGGGTCCGCGCCGCCTGGACCTCCTTCGCCACCACCGGCGATCCGGGCTGGCCCGCCTACGACACCGAGCACCGCCCGACGCGCATCCTCGACACGGAGCCGATGAGGACCACCTACCCGGAGGAAGCCTCCCGCCGCCTCTGGCAACACCACGTGTTCAACGCGCTTCCCCTGATCACCTCATGGTCCACGTGGCACCGGACGAACTGGAGCACTGGCGTCCTGGCCGGGAGGACGACGCGCGGCTCCGCGCCGACACGCGCACCCGGCTGGAACTGGACCTGGCGCGGGGCGCCACCTGGGCCTCCGCCGTAGGGCCCCAGCTGCGCCAGCGGCTCCAACGGGACTTGTCGGTGTTCCCCGGGAGTGCCGAACCGCTGCGTCTCGATCCCGGGTTCGACTTCACCGGACGTCCGGCGCGCCGACCCACCCCGGGCGGTCCGCTCCAGGTGCTGCTCATGGGCAGGATGGAGGCCTGGCAGATCAAGGGCGTCGACCTCGGTACGCGGGCTCTCGCACACGCGCTGCGTCTTCGGGGCGACGCCGAGCCCGAGGTAGAACTGCTCGTGCGCGGTGCCTCGCCCGCCGGCTGTGACGCCCTGCGCGAGGGCGTCGTCGGCTGGGCGGCCGATCCCGCGCTGGCGGTGACCGTCCGGCCCTTCTCCACCGAGTCCGAACGGCTGGACCAGGACCTGGCGCGGGCCACGCTCGCGCTCATGCCGTCCCGGGCGGAGGGTTTCGGGCTGGTGGGCCTGGAGGCGGTCGCGGCCGGCACCCCGGTTCTTGTCAGCGGCAGGAGCGGCCTCGGCATTCTGCTGAGGGAGATCCTTCCCCCGGCCGAGGCCGCACGCGCCGTGGTACCCGTGACCCTGCACGACAACGACGATGTGATGAGGTGGGGCCACCAGATCGCGGCGGTGCTGTGCGACCCGGCCGCGGCGTTCGCCACCGCGGACCGGATGCGCCGTGCCGCGGAGGCCGAGCGGACCTGGGCGACTGTGGCCGAACAGGTCCTGGAACTTCTGCGTTAGCCGACGGGGCTTCGCCCGACGGGCCCGAGCCTGCTCGGGCGGCGCCGTCGAGTTCGGCGCGGATGAGGTCGGCGGTGGGTGGCGGAGGGCGACGAAAGCCGCCCACGCCTTCTCGGCCCAGACGGGGGCACCGGCGGCTTCGAGGCCCCCTGCGAGGTCCTGGAGTTGTGGGCTTCCCAGAACCGGTCGCCGACGAGACGGTCGAGTTCCGGCAAGCGTTCAGGACGGGACGGTGCTGGCGCGGCCCTGATGATCGCGCTGCCGCAGATTCGGCGGCACTCCCCGCACCCGCAACTGCTCGCGGGGACACCGGGCGGGCGTCGATGGCAATCGGCCTGAGCTGTGCGGCGCCCAGAGCCGATGGGGGGCGCGGTCATGGTGTATCCGCCCGCAACGCCGTGATCTGTTTGCCTGAGCCGTCGCCTGGCATCATGAACTACCGGCCGGGGGAGGGCGCAGCGTGACGGGCATTGTCCTGAACGTGGTGATCGGCCTTGTCACTAGCATGTCCTGAGCCGCAAGGCAGACTTCTTCGGCATCGTGCCGGGAGATCCGTGCATCGTTGTCATGAACAACAAGTGGGACGCGCCCGGCACGGCCCAGCACCGGGACGTACAGGCTGTACTGAAGGCCGCGATCCTCGCGGCGGAGCAGGGCTGCGAGGTGACGATGCGGTCCAGCGACGAGTTCCGCGGCAGCAACGGAACGTCCGTGGAGTTCTGCATCGGAAGCCCCGAGAACGGATCGAACGTACGCACAGGCGGTCATCTCCGCCACAACCTGCCCGGCGTGACCGTTCATCCCTTCGGCGCACCGGGCCTCTCGATGGCCATCGAGGTCGGCGGCGAGGTGTTCGGGTGGGACCGCGGTGAGCAGGAGCACGCGTTGGTCGCGAAGTTCGTCCCGCCAGGCGCCCAACGACCGGTCGTGCTGGTCCGCGGTCAGACGTCCCTCTCCAACCACGCCGCCGTGCACTACCTGATGACCTCCTGGCGGGACCTGGCCGCCCGGCTGGATGCCACGGAACGGTTCTGTCTCGTCATACGTGTCGACTCCATCCGCACGTACGGCTTCCATGGCGTGACCCTGGCCCGTGATGTCACCGCCGCGGCGTTCCGCGACGTACCGTAGTGACCCGGGTGACGTGACCCCCAGGGGCACTCCGATCACTCGCGGCCGGCGAGCGCCGTACGGGCCGCGTTGAGCAGCCGTCGCGCGGCGTCGTCCCAACTACCCGCTTGAGCCATGGCGTTGCGCAGGTGACGGGCCCGGGCAAGTGCCTCTTCGGGATGGGCGATAACTTGTGCGATCCGGTTGGCCCAGCTCGTCGTCCCCCTCGCTGCCTGTGACGGGCAGGACCACATGGCGCGTGAGGTCGGGCGCCACCTCCGTGATGAGCTCCCCCACGCCACTGTCGGAGCTCATGAGACAGGGTATTCCCGCCCGGATGTGCTCCGAGGCCACCAAGCCGAACGCCTCGGCCAGCGACGGCATCAACGCCAGCCATACCCGCCCGAGGTCATGGTCCAGTCGCGCCCGGTCGGTGGTGTAGTTGCGGGGCAGCAGCTTCAGCCGCGGCTCGGTCACCCAACGTGTCAACTCCTGGGAGAGGAACCTGCCTTCGCCCTTGCGTCCCCCCGCAGCAGCAGGTCGACGCGCTTGATGTCCTGGCGCAGCCGCAGGGCCCGGTTCGTGGCCCGAGCGGAGAGGACGACGCCCTTGGTGTTCCCGCCCTCCAGCCTGCCCATCAGTGTGACCAGCGGGTTTCCCGCAAGTTTTCGGGAGGAGGAGTTGGGGAGGGGGCGAAACCTGGATCCAGTCGAAGGGGAGGTGCGGCGGAGCGTGGGAGATCCCGTTCGAGCAAGGTCGGCGGGCCCGCTCCTGCTGCCGCGAGTGGTCTGGGTGGAACTCCACTGGACGCCAGAGAGTAACGAGAAGAACCAAACTGATTACATTGGGTGGCTATCGTGTCGGGTTGCCTGGAGCACAACGATGCCTCCAGGCAACCGACTTCAGGCTCTAGAAGAACCCAAGTTTCTTCGGACTGTATGAGACAAGAACGTTCTTCGTCTGCTGGTGGTACGCGCTGCTTGGTGGTCTGACCAGGCAAAACGGGAGTCGGGGTCGCGACCGGAGGAGTTTTGGCCCGCATATGGTCCGGATCTTGTCCTCAGCGAGACGGGACTGGTCATCTGTCGACGCCGAACCCCTCGGCTCGTGGACTGCTCCAAGCGGATGTGTTGGCCCGCCCAGTGCTACATCGAGGTGGGCAGGTGCGGGGAGCGGAGCACGAGCAGGGTGATCTCGCTGGGGGCGAAGACGCGGAACGGCGGGCCCCAGAAGCCGGTGCCGCGGCTGGTGTAGAGGAGGGTGCGGGTGCCGTGGTGGCTGAGGCCGGCGAGGGCGGGCTGGTCGATGCGGACCAGGTGGTGGAAGGGCCAGATCTGGCCGCCGTGGGTGTGGCCGGAGAGTTGGAGGTCGATGCCGTCGGCTGCCGCCCGGTCGACGAACTTGGGCTGGTGTGCCAAGAGCAGGACGGGTAGGTCGGGGTCGGCGCCGGTCAAGGCTCCGGCGAGGTGGGCGCGGTGGCCTGCCAGGCCGGAGGACTCGGCGGTGACGTCGTCCACGCCGGCGACCACGAGGGTGTCGCCTCCGCGTTCGAGCAGCAGATGGCGGTTGCGCAGTGGCTCCCAGCCCAGCTCGCCCATTAGGTCGACCCAGCCCTGGGCCTCGCTGTAGTACTCGTGGTTGCCGGTGACGTATACACGGGCCCGGGTGGCCCGCACGGTACCGAGTGGGACGGCCTGGGCGCGGCGGCGTTCGGCCGTGCCGTCCGCGATGTCGCCGGTGTGGCAGACCAGGTCGGCTTCCAGCGTGTTCACCGTCTCGCAGACCCGCGCCGACCAGCGAGTGCGATCGAGCGGGCCGTAGTGGGTGTCGGTGATGAGGACGACGCGGATGCCGTCCAACCCGGCACCCAGCCGTGGGAGTTGCACGTCGAGGCGGCGCACGCGTGGCACGCGGCGGGCTTCGGCGTACCCCCAGGCGAGCAGTACGGCGGTGATGCCGAGGACGGCCCACGTGACGATTCGGGCCCGGTCCTGACTCTCGCCGACGCCGGCCATGGTCAGGGCGAACCGCAAGAGGACGCCGAGCAGAACGGACCAGGTGAACAGAACCCAGCTGGCGCCCAGCAGGGTGTCACCGACGATCGCCGCCCGGTCCTGCTGGCGCCGGCCGTGGCCGCGCGCCATCGCGAGCGGCATACCAGCGAGGCCGAGGGCGAACAGGGCGGTGCCGACCAGCGTGACGGGCAGCGGCCAGTGCTGGCCGGTGTGCAGGAGCACCCAGCAGGGCACGGCCCACAGCAGGACGGGGGCGATCAGGGGGATGTAGCGCATCAGGCGGTGCAGTCGGCTCTGCCGCGGAGCTGGCACTTCGCTGTCGGCGGGTCGGATGTTGCTGGTGTCGGTCACGCTTCCCCTCCCTGACCAGGCTGCCGTCTCGCGCACTGTATCCGGTCGCCCTAGGGCCGGCCGGACCCGCGTTCATGGGCGCGGCCCCTCGGGGCGAAGGGTTCTCTGCGGGATGGCAAGACTCCGCCGCAGACACCTCCCCTGGCATGAGCCGCGATCAGGGCGCTACTGCCTGGCTGGTATCGCCGCCAGTGAAGCCTCCTGGCTGGTCCGCGACGACGTGTTGGGTGAGAACTCGCATCGGTGCGGACCGAGAGGCCACTGTCCTCCCTGGACTTGTCCAGGCCCACCACCTGGGCACTCAAAGATCAACCAACTTTGCGATCGGCGTAGGACAAACCCGACACTCGTCAGGCGCGGATTCCCTTCACCGGCCGCGCCGGGCGAGCTGGGTCGCCTTCCGCGACGTCATCATGCAGGCGTCGGGAAACCGCATCGCCCGAGAGGTGCGGCCGAGGCGATGTTCACCCACATCAACCGAAGCATGGCTCGTCCGCCGCGGCGCACCAGGCGACCCGGTGCGCCTGGACCGTTGGCAAGCGCCACCGGCGGCGGCACCGCGTTACGGGATGGCCCTCGGGCTGGTGAGCGTTGCCCGACCCCGCGCTCCGTCGCCGTATGAGCGCTGACGTGGTCGCGTGACCCGGGCGGACTCGGCCTTGCGCCGAGCCCGCCACGCCGGCTCCGCACGGGAGCCGGACCGGTGTCACGCCGTTAGCGCTGCAGTGTCAGCAGACCCGGCCGGTAGGGCCAGTGGCCGTACTCGCCGCCGGAGTTGGGGCTGCGTCCCTGGTAGAGGAGCTGCAGGTTGCAGGGATCGACGGTGAAGGTCTGATCGGCGGTGGTGCGGATCAGTTCGCCGTGGCTGATGTCGTTGGTCCAGGTGGCGCCGCTGTTGGCCTTGCCGGCGAAGGGGTTGCTCTCGGTCGCGGCCTGGGGTGTCCATGAGCCGTTCAGGCTTGTGGCCGTGAACGAGCGGAAGTAGCGGCCCTGCGAGCCGATCGCCTCGACGATCATGAGGTAGCGGTCCTGGCCCTGGAGCTTGTAGACCTGCGGGGCTTCGAACAGGTTGTTCGTCGTGTCGCTCATGATCGTTGTGTAGGTCGAGCCGAAACTGCTCGGGAAGTTCCCGATCGGCATGCTGGCCCGGTAGATCTTGCCGTTGTCACCGGCGAAGAACAGGTACATGTTCTGGCCGTCAGCGATGAGCGTCTGGTCGATGGGGCCGGTGCCGGAGCCGGTGATGCTTCCGGAGAAGAGCACCTGCTGTGCGGACCAGCCATTGGGGTTGGAGGGGTCGCTCGACGTCCGGTAGGAGAAGGCGCTCCCACCTCCCCACTGGTAGGCGAGCACCCAGATGCTCTTCGGCGCGAAGTAGAAGAGCGTGGGCGCCACGACGGAGTTCGACATCGTGTTCTGGCTGGCCGAGGCCATCTCCGGCCAGTTGCTGAACAGGCCGAAGTTCATCGAACCCCAGCCCGCTCCCGTTCCCGCGGCGCCGTGCGTCGTCGCATAGACGAGATGCTTGCCGTTGTAGGGGACGACGGTGAAGTCCTTGAGCGAGGCCCACCCAGCCTTGGGCTGCGCCAGCGCGCCCGTAGACGTCCAGCGGTAGGTCGACGGGAGATTGCACGAGCCAGGGGGGGTGCCGCCGCCGACCTTGACGAGCTGCCACTGCTGGTTGGCGCCGCCCCAGTCGTCGTACTGGACGATGTTCCCGTTGTCGGCGGTGGAGGCGCCTTGTACTTCGAGGGCCTTGTTGCTGTGGCGCGAGATGAACCTCACGTAGCCATCCGAGCTGTCGGCCAGCCGCCACTGCTGGTTGGTGTCGTTCAGGTCGGCCCACTGGACGATTGAGCCGCCGTTCGCGGTGGACCAGTTGTGGACGTCCAGCACCTTGCCCGAGTGGCTGGACTTGATGCGGTAGTAGCCGCCCCCGGAATCGACGAACTGCCACTGCTGCTGCTTCTGATCGTTCCTGGTCCACTGGGTGATGCGGGCGCCGTCGTTGGTCGCCATGTTGTAGAGATCCAGGGCCTTGCCGCTGTTGCGGTTGACCAGCACATACGAGGCGTTGGGGTCTACGGTCGCCGCGTCGGCGGGCTGGGCACCGAGGAAGGTGGCCACGAGCAGCAAGGGCGCAAGGACGGCGAGTATGCGTCTTGGGCGGACCGGGGACGGGTGGCGAAACCACATCAGAAGGCCTCCTTGGGGGCGGGGTGGGGTGACGCCGATGAACCGCTGAGCGGCCGTACGGGGGCAGAGACAGTTTCGAAACTTTCGAATGCCTCTCCGAACCTTTGACGCCACAAGCTAAGAATGTGGGGCCCTCTGGTCAAGGTCTGTCGCCGATCTGTCCACAAACAGTTCCTCCCAGCACTCCGGAAGTTCGCGAAATGGCTCGCCATTCCAAGGGCCTGCGCGGGGAAGGGGAGTTGAGCAAGCGACATCTGCCGCTCGTCCAGATTCCGAAAGATTCGGGCGACGAACAGAAACTTTCTCTGTGGTGAGTATTGACGATTCACCGTCAATCCCTCAATCATCCCTCCCTGAGTGACCGACCGGTAGTTCGAGACTCCGAACTACGTCGCCCTGAGCAGCTGCGCTGCACGGCAGATCCACGCACAGCTGCGCCGCAGATCCGCGCACCGAAGCACCTGCGCCACCCCGTTTCGTTCCGGTGAGGCTCGCACCAGCGCGTCCTGGCTGTTCGCGCAGTTGGAGAGGTACGCGACCCCGCGTGGCGGTCCCCCGGCTGAGCCGCGATGGAGGGCCCCCATGCCTATGTCGAAACCCCGCCGCCGCCCGCCGTACGTCACCCGACGGGCGACCGGCTGCCGTCTCGTGCCGGCTGAGATCGTCCCGGCCCCATGACCGCGGTGTCCGGCGATTCCGTGCTGGCCGGGTTCCGGCTCACCCCGTCCGTCTGCCGAGTGGGAGCGGACGACGCATTCCCCTGCGCTTCAGTCCTTCCGTGATCTCTACCTTGGAGGCACAGTCATGGGCTCGTATGCCCTTCCCAGACCCGTTATCCGCCGGAAGATCCGCGACCTGCTGTTGGCGCTGGTCGTCGGCGTCCTCGGTGCGGCCGCCGCACTGGTCGCGCCGCCGACCGCACACGCTGCCGAGAACACGCTCGGCGCCGCGGCGGCGCCGAGCGGCCGCTACTTCGGCACCGCCATCGCCTCGGGCAGGCTGGGCGACTCGGCGTACACGACGATCGCGGGCCGTGAGTTCAACTCGGTGACGGCCGAGAACGAGATGAAGATCGACGCCACCGAACCGCAGCGGGGCCAGTTCAACTTCACCGCCGGTGACCGCGTCTACAACTGGGCGGTGCAGAACGGCAAACAGGTGCGCGGCCACACCCTGGCCTGGCACTCCCAGCAGCCCGGCTGGATGCAGAGCCTCAGCGGCAGCACGCTGCGCCAGGCGATGATCGGCCACATCAACGGCGTGATGGCCCACTACAAGGGCAAGATCGCCCAGTGGGACGTCGTGAACGAGGCCTTCGCCGACGGTAGTTCGGGAGCCCGGCGCGACTCCAACCTGCAACGCACGGGCAACGACTGGATCGAGGTCGCGTTCCGCACCGCGCGCGCCGCCGACCCGGCCGCCAAGCTCTGCTACAACGACTACAACGTCGAGAACTGGACCTGGGCCAAAACCCAGGCCATGTACGCCATGGTCCGAGACTTCAAGCAGCGCGGCGTGCCGATCGACTGCGTCGGCTTCCAGTCGCACTTCAACAGCGGCAGCCCCTACAACAGCAACTTCCGCACCACCCTGCAGAACTTCGCCGCCCTCGGCGTCGACGTGGCCATCACCGAACTCGACATCCAGGGCGCCCCGGCCACGACCTACGCCAACGTGACCAACGACTGCCTGGCCGTCCCGCGCTGCCTCGGCATCACCGTCTGGGGTGTCCGCGACACCGACTCCTGGCGACCGGAGCACACGCCGCTGCTGTTCAACGGCAACGGCAGCAAGAAGCCCGCCTACACCGCTGTCCTCGACGCACTCAACGGCGGCTCCTCTACGCCCCCTTCGGATTCCGGACCGATCAAGGGCGTCGGTTCGGGCCGCTGCCTGGACGTGCCCGGCACCAGTACCACCGACGGCACCCAGCTCCACCTGTGGGACTGCCACAACGGCACCAACCAGCAGTGGACGTACACCGCCGCCGGCGAGCTCAGGGTCTACGGCAACAAGTGCCTGGACGCCGCCGGCACCGGCAACGGCACCAAAGTCCAGATCTACAGCTGCTGGGGCGGCGACAACCAGAAATGGCGCCTCAACTCCGACGGATCCATCGTCGGCGTCCAGTCCGGCCTCTGCCTCGACACCGTCGCAGGCGGCACCGCCAACGGCACCCTGATCCAGCTCTACTCCTGCTCGAACGGCAGCAACCAACGCTGGACCCGCACCTGATGGGACCTGCCACAAAGGAAGGGGTGAATCGATGAAGACCTACGGTGCGGCTTCCCCCGCCCCGCCACGGAGACATCGCTGGTGGTCCCGGGGCGCCGCCGTGGTGGCGGCGACCCTCGCGATCGGCATGCTCGGCGCGGTGAATCCGGCGCCCGCCGAGGCGGCGACGGTGGACACCAATGCCTGGTACGTCCTGGTCAATCGCAACAGCGGCAAGGCGCTGGACGTCTCTGGCGCGGCCACCGCCGACGGCGCGCGGGTCAGCCAGTGGACGCGCAGCGACGGAACCAACCAGCAGTGGCAGTTCGTGGACTCCGGCGGCGGCTTCTACCGCCTCAAGGCCCGGCATTCGGACAAGGTTCTCGACGTGGCCGGCGCCTCGACCGCAGACGGTGCCGCGATCCAGCAGTGGGCCGGCCACAACGGGGCCAACCAGCAGTTCCGTCTCGCCGACTCCGACGCGGGCCACTTCCGGCTGATCAACCGCACCAGCAGCAAGGCGGTGGAGGTGCAGGGCGCCTCCACCGCCGATGGCGGCAACGTCGTCCAGTACACCGACTGGGGCGGCGCCAACCAGCAATGGCAGATGATCAAGCTGTCGTCCGGTGGCGGCGGCGGATGCGGCAGCGCCCCGACTCTGTCGAGCGGTACGCACACGATTCAGAGCGGCGGCAAGAGCCGCAGCTTCATCCTCAGGGTTCCCGCCACCTACGACAACAGCCACCACTACCGGCTGATCTTCGCGTTCCACTGGCGGGGCGGAACCGCCGGCGACGTCGCCTCGGGCGGCACGAGCGGGAACGCCTGGTCCTACTACGGCCAACAGGAACAGTCGAACAACGGCGCGATCCTCGTCGCCCCCCAGGGCCTCGGCAACGGCTGGGCCAATGCGGGCGGTGAGGACATCACCTTCGTCGACGACATGATCCGGCGAATCGAGGGCGGCCTCTGTGTCAACCCGGCACAGCGCTTCGCCACGGGATTCAGCTGGGGCGGCGGTATGAGCTACGCACTCGCATGCAGCCGGGCGAACGTCTTCAGGGCCGTCGCCGTCATGTCCGGCGCTCAGATCAGCGGGTGCAGCGGCGGCACCCAGCCCATCGCCTACTTCGGAATCCACGGCCTCAGCGACTCCGTCCTCAACATCGCGCAAGGACGGTCCCTGCGCGACAGATTCGTCAGCAACAACGGCTGCACCCCCCAGAGCCCGCGCGAGCCCGCGCTGGGCAGCAGGACGCACATCACCACCACGTACTCGGGCTGCCGTGCCGGATACCCGGTCCAATGGGCCGCGTTCGACGGAGCCCACATACCCGGTCCGGTCGACGCCTCCCCCGGCGAAAGCGGGGTCGCCACCTGGACCAAAACAGAGATCTGGAGGTTCTTCGCACAGTTCCAGTGACACGCCCGCACCACGGGTGGAGCCAGGATGATCCTGGCTCCACTCCGTCGATGTCTATCCCAGACAGAAGGACGGAGAGGCCTTTCCAGGAGAGCTCCCACGCCTTCGGACTGGTCACGGCCGGCGAACAGGCCGTGGAAGAAGTGGCGTTCGAAGAACACGCCCTCGCGGAAGTCGGTCTCGCCCGCCCGGCCTCGACGGCGCCGCGCGTGCGCCCGGTCAGGATGAGGCCCATCGTCTTGGCCTGGCCTTCTGTAACACCCTTTAGGTAGCGGCGCCAGTGGCGAGGTCCGGCTAAATCTCAGAGAGTCGACTTCTGGTCCGCGGCTGGACCCGGACGAAGTCACCTGGAGGTCATACGGCCGGTGCAAAGTGTTGAATTGGTCGCTGAGCGTGTTTGTCGTACTGGGTTGTCTGGAGGGCAACAGTGCCCCCAGGCAACCCACTTGAGACTCTAGAGAACCCTAGTTTCTTCGGACTGTATGAAACAAGAACGTTCTTGGTCTGCTGGTGGTACGTCACGCATGGCGTCCTGGTCCGCGCTCGCCGTCCCCGTCGTTCCAAGACTGCACCGCTCCGGGATTGGTGGAGGTGGTATGCCCCGGTTCTGATGGAGCCCTTCTGGGCGCGCGTCCAGGTCGAACTACTCAACCGCAGGCGGTGGCGGACGCGTCTGGAGCTGTCCACCGCGCTCTGTCGGCGACGGGTGAATCGAGGTTCTGGGTCACTTTTGGTGCTGTCTCGGCAGAAGGTCACCGCCCGTGGCGGTGGCGGCCCTGGGTCACGCGGCGAGGAGTACGCGCTTGCGCAGGAGGTCGAGGTTGGCCCGGCCGAACATCTGCCGCTTCAGCATCTTGATCCTGTTGACCTGGCCCTCGACCGCACCCGAACTGAACGGCAACGTCAACCCAGCAGTCACCGCCAACTGATCGCGCCTGACCCCATTCACGAACGAATGCATCGGCATCTGATCAGTTCCGGTGCTTGCCACGCGTCCGATCGCTGACCCTGTGAGCATGACCGCCCGTGAGAGACATGGAATGGCGGGACATGCTGTTCCCGCAGGTGGACGGCCTGGTTATCGAGGACATCACGCTCGGGGACGACCGGGTCCTCGTCGTCGCCCGTGCTGTCGCGACGCACGCGATCTGCCCGGAATGCGGTGGGACATCCGGGCGCGTCCACAGCGGTTACGACCGCTGGCTCGCTGACGCCGCTGTGGGCGGCCGCCCGATGGTGATCCAACTGCGGGTGCGCAGGTTCCGCTGCGCTGTGGCCGCGTGTCCCAGGACCACTTTCGCCGAACAGGTCGCCGGGCTGACCTTCCGCTACGGCCGACGCAGCGAACGGCTGCACGCTGTCCTGCAGGTGGTCGCGCTGATGCTGGCCGGTCGCGCCGGCGCCCGGCTGACGAGCGTCCTCGAGGCGGTCACCAGCCGCTCCACCCTCCTGCGGCTGATACGGTCCCTGCCTGATCCGCAGCCAACCACGCCCCGCATCCTGGGCGTTGACGACTTTGCCCTGCGTAAGGGGCACGTCTACGGCACCGTCCTGATCGACATCGAGACCCGCAGGCCGGTGGACCTCCTGCCGGACCGGGAAGCGGCAACGCTGACCCGATGGCTCGCCGAGCACCCCGGCGTCGAGATCATCTGCCGCGACCGGGCCACCGCCTACGCCGAGGGCGCCCGCGCAGGCGCCCCGAACGCCGTGCAAGTCGCTGATCGTTGGCATGTCTGGCACAACCTCGCCGAGGCTGTGGACCGGTGTGTCACCCGTCATGCCGCCCACCTGCGCGAACCCGCCGATCCCCCGACACCGCAGGCATCGGCCGCCGCAGTCGCAGAACTGGAGAAGATCGCCAAGGCCGGCCGTCCGGCCGGCACCGCCCACCGATGCGCCGACCGGACCCGCGAGCGCCACCGGGCCGTACACGCCCTGCTCGACCAGGGCCGCGCCCAGCGCGAGATCGCCCGCGAACTGGGCCTGGCCCGCAACACCGTCCGCCGGTTTGCCCGCGCCACCACCTGGCAGGAGTTGGTGGCCGGCAAGTGGCAGGGCCGGCCCAGCATCCTCGACGACTACAAGCCCTACCTCCACCAACGCTGGAACGAAGGCTGCACCAGCGCCGCCGCCCTCTTCGAGGAGATCAGGACCGTCGGCTACCGCGGCGGGCTCACGGTCCTGCGCGACTACCTTCGCCCACTGCGATCAGGTGCCACCCCACGCGAGAAAGTCCGACCGCCCTCGGTGAGGGACGTGACCGGCTGGATCACCCGTCACCCCGACAGCCTCACCCCGGACGAGACCCTCAAGCTCAAGGCCATCCTCGCCCGATGCCCGGACCTCGACGCCACCGCCGGCCACGTCCACACCTTCGCCGAGATGATGAACGCCCGAACCGGCCACCAGCTACCCGGATGGATCGAGAAGGTCCAGGCCGACGACCTGCCAGAGATGCATTCGTTCGTGAATGGGGTCAGGAGCGATCAGTTGGCGGTGACTGCTGGGTTGACGTTGCCGTTCAGTTCGGGTGCGGTCGAGGGCCAGGTCAACAGGATCAAGATGCTGAAGCGGCAGATGTTCGGCCGGGCCAACCTCGACCTCCTGCGCAAGCGCGTACTCCTCGCCGCGTGACCCAGGGCCGCCACCGCCACGGGCGGTGACCTTCTGCCGAGACAGCACCAAAAGTGACCCAGAACCTGAATCGAGACCCTCTGACGGCGGATCAAAACTGACCCACTTCGTGGTCTTTTGACCAACCTGACAAGTGCGGACAGTGGGTGTGATCTCCCTCACGCCTTCGAGATGTCGAGTAACGGAGTGTAGGGAACGGTTGCCGCGAGCGCGCTCAGGCCGGTTTCTCCGGTACGTGGTAGCCCGGCCCCGCACGGTGGTGGTCGTAATCGGGATCGGGTCGAAGGCGAACCTCGCGTGTGTCATGTGGATGCCGCCCCGGTGGCCCACAGCGTTGTCATAGCCATGTTGTACAAACGTGCCATAGATGAAAACCGGACGTCAGCACTCCGACCCGGCCGGGATCGGCCAGGGCGGCAGGGGGCCGGGGCGCGTGGTGAGATTCCGTCCGTTAGGGGATTCGTGGTGGCAGAGGTGTATGACGGGCCGCAGGAGCACGCTGACACGGCGCCGTTCGTCAGCAGGGCTGCGGAGATCGGCCGGCTGGACTCGGTGCTGGAGCGGCTGGGCAAGGGCGGTCCAGCGGTCGTCGATGTCACCGGTGAGGCGGGTATCGGCAAGAGTCGGCTGCTGGTGGAGTTCTGCGCGCGGGCCCGCCGCCGGGGGCTGACCGTGCTGCGTGGCCGGGCCACGGAGTACGAGCGGCACAGTCCGTTCCGGCCGTTCGCCGATGCTTTCGCCGACCTCGACCGGCGAGCACTGCTGGCCTTTCCGGCGCTGTCGGAGCTCTCCCCGGTTCTGCGAGGCGATGTCGAAGGACCGGGCGGGCCGGGTGCCGGCGACCGTTTCGGGCTGTATCAGGCGACGGCGGGCTTGCTGGGACGTGTCGGTGGCGCGGGGCTGGTGGTGATGCTGGACGACCTGCACTGGGCGGACCCGGCATCGCTGGAGCTTGTGGACCACCTCGTCCGGCACCCGGTGCCGGCCCCGTTGCTGCTCGTCGTCTCACGACGTGACCGTCAGGTACCGGCGGGGATCGCCACCGCGCTGGCCCGTGGTGTGGACACCGGAGCGGTGCTGCGGCTCGCGCTGGGGCCGCTGGGAGAACGCGACTGCGTCGAGGAACTGGCCTTCGACCTGCCGCGTCCGCAGGCGGCCGAGCTCTACGCGGTGAGCGAGGGCAATCCGCTGTACTTCCTCGCGCTCCTCCAGGCCCAGCGCGGGGCCCGGCTGCCCCGGACGCCCTCCTCGACAGGCTCGGCCTCCGATGTGTCGGGCGGGCAGAACATCCTGTCCGCCGACCTCAAGGCGTTGCTGATCGACGAGCTGTCGCCGCTGAGTCCGCTGGAGCGCCGGACGGTCGAGGCGGCCGCAGTCCTCGGAGACCACACCACTCCCGCCATGATCAGCGACCTCACCGGCTCCGGCGTGGCCGACATCGTCGAGGCGCTGCAACAGCTGATGGGGCGGGATCTGGTGCGGCCCGGACAGGGGGGACGTGGGCTGGCGCTGCGCCACCCGCTGATCCGGGCTCTGGTCCGCGAAGGCATCGACCCCTGGCGACGTGAGGAGTTCCATCGTCGGGCGGCAGCGGAGCTGGCCCGGGCCGGCGCGTCCGCCGTCGAGCAGGCACACCACCTCGAGCAGTCGCTGACTCGCTGGGACCCGCAGGCGGCCGCCGTACTTGTCGAGGCCGCCGAGCAGACCGCCGTGACCACTCCGGCCATCTCCGCCCACTGGCTGGAGGTCGTGCTGCGTCTCCTGCCGGACACCCTGGAACACCGTTCCAGGCGCCGCGAACTGATGCTGCTTCGCGCCCAGGCGCTCGGCCTGACCGGCGGGTTGAGGGAGAGCCGGAAGCTGCTGCATCAGGTGATCGACATGCCAGTTGCGGACGACGATGCCGTCCGCACGTCCGCGATCGCCCTGTGTGCCCTGATGGAGCGCCGGCTCGGGCGCTACTCGGAGAGCGACGCGCTGCTCCGCCGCGAACTGGCCCGGTCGCCTGGACGACCGGCTGCCCAGACGGTCGAGCTCCGCCTCGGACTGGGCTTCTGCGCGCTGTCCGCAGCCCGCTTCCCGGAGGTGCGCGCGGAGGTCACCGAGGCTCTGGCGACCGCACGTTCCCTCGGTGACGAGGTCCGCGAGGTGCGCGCCCTGGCGCTGGTCGCCATGGGCGAGGCATACGAGGGCGACATGGCCGCGGCCCGCAGGTTCGCCGAACCCGCGGCTCAGCTGGCGGACGCGCTGACCGACGACGACCTCGCCGGCCGGTGCGAATCTCTGTCCAGACTGGCCTGGACCGAGGTATTCCTGGAGAACTACACCACCGCGGAGCGGCACGCCGACCGCGGACTGGAGATCGCCCGGCGGACCGGCCAGCTCTATCTGCTGCCACAGTTCCTCCTGTGCAAGGCCCACGTCCACTTCCACACCTGCCGGATCACCACCGCGTTGGAACTGGCCGACGAGGCCGAGCCCATCACGCGGGCCCTGGGCAGCAGCGAACTGCTCGCCCTCAACCTGGCGTTCAGATCCCAGATCCTGCTGCAGGCACGCCCTCCGGGCGATCCCGGCGCACTGGCCGTCGCCGAGGAGGCAGTAGCCGCAGCCGGAACGAGCGACAGTTGGTGGGCGTCACTGGCCTGGTGCATGCTCGCCTACGCCGCGTACATGGCAGGTGATCCGCACCGGGTACGGGAAGTCCTGCTGCGGGCGGGCGGCGGAAGCGACCTGCGGCGGCTGCAGCCCTCGGTACGCCCCAACTTCCTGGAACTGCTCACCACCGCAGCAATAGCCACCGCCGACGTGGAAGAAGCCGAACACTGGGCCGAGCGCGCCCACAAGGAAGCCGAACAGCTCCACCTGCCGGCCCAGCGCGGAGCAGCTCTGCGCAGCCACGCCCAGATCGCGGCACACCGCGGCGACACGGCCGGCGCGGCCCGGATGTTCGCCGAAGCCGCGGCCGAGAGCGTACGGTCCGGGGCGGTACTGAGGGAGGCGCAATCCCTGCTGCTCGGCGCCCCCCTCATGAAAACCGCCGGAGACGGCCCCCGCGCGGCCGCCATGTGGCGCCGGGGCTCCCACCTGGCCTCCAAGGGCGGAGCACGACTGCTGGCCGGCCTGGCCGAACTGGTACACCCGGCGGTGTTCGAGGGCCCAGCGGCACCGGCGGCACCGGCGGCACCGGTCGAACAGGTCGACCAGGCCGGTGGGCTGGCCAGGTTGACGCTGCGCGAGCGGGAGATCGCCGAGCTGGTCGCCGCAGGCCTCACCAGCCAGGCGATCGCCACCAAGCTCTACCTCAGCCGACGCACAGTCGAGAGCCACCTCACCCGGATCTACCGGAAGACGGCAGTGTCCTCCCGCGCCGCGCTGGCGTCCCTGGTGGCGCGCGGCAGCACACTCGGATAGCACGCGGGGCCCCGCCAACCGCCCGGTTACGCAGGGGAGTTGCGTATTACTACGGATGTACCGGGGGACCGGCGCTGGAATCCTGGACGTACGCAGCCAGTGGCGATGCTGTGCCTCCTACCCTCAAAGGAGCACTCCTCATGAACGTTCCGTTGCCGTTGTTCAGCATGATCTAGTGCCGCATCAGGCAAGGTTCGCCCTGCTACGGTCACCGCCGGGGGGTACGCCCTGCGTGGCGCCCGGCTGGCTGTGTGGGCGGCAGATCGCTTGTGGGTGGGAAGGTACGCTGCCGGAGTGATCCTTCCGACGGTCAATGAGGTACGCGCGCTGCACGAGCGGTACGCGCCATCGCATGAGGCGCTGGACTTCGTCTTCACCCACTGCGAAATCGTCTGCGGCATCGCCGAACAGCTTGTGGCACAGACAGACCTCCCCCTCGACGCCGACCTCGTCCGTGTTGGCGCCCTGCTCCACGACATCGGCGTCTACCGGCTATACGACCAGGCCGGTCGGCTCGATCACCGCAACTACATCCGCCATGGCGTCCTCGGCCACGAGATCCTCCAAGAGGAGGGCTTCCCGGAGCGCCTGCGCCGCTTCTGCTCCTGCCACACGGGAGTTGGTCTTACCCGGCACGACATCCGCGAACAGAAGCTCGCCATACCCGAGGCCGATTATCTGGCCGAGACCATCGAAGAGCAACTGGTCATGTACGCGGACAAGTTCCACAGCAAGACGACACCCCCTACGTTCCTCACCGCCGACTCCTATGCCGCGCACGTGGAAAAGTTCGGCGCGGACAAGGTCCACGCATTCGACCTTCTGCGTGCCAGGTTCGGCGAACCCGACCTGACCTCAGCCAGGGCGCGATACGGCCACGCGCAGGCTTGAGGTCGGCAGCGCCGTGTCAGATAGGTCCGTGCCAAAGCCCCGGGGAGGCCCGGCGACGTTCGCCCTCTTGTGATCTGACGTGCCGTCCGGGTGGCGCGTCTGCGCCAAGCTGTGCAAGTGGCAGAACGGGTACGAGTCCGAGAAATCGATGACGACGAGGGGCAGCAACTGCTGCGGATCGTCCGCCGAGGCACCGGTTCGGTGGTGACTTGGCGGCGGGCCCAGATGGTGCTGTTATCCGCGCAGGGTATGTCGGTGGCGAAGATCGCCGAGGTGACGTTCACCAGCGCGGACCGGGTCCGGGATGTGATCCACAACTTCAACGCCGACGGCTTCGACTCGCTCTACCCCAAGTACAAGGGCGGTCGGCCCAGAACGTTCAGTATGCCCGAGCGACGCGAGATCAAGAAGATCGCCAAGTCCAGGCCGACCGAGCACGGCCTGCCGTTTTCGACCTGGAGCCTGGCCAAGCTGGCCGACTTCCTGGTCGCTGAGGGGGTGGTCGACGATATCAGCCACGAGGGCCTTCGGGTCCTGCTCCGCGAGGAGGGCGTCTCGTTTCAACGCATAAAGACCTGGAAGACCTCACGCGACCCGGACTACGCGGCCAAGAAGGCCCGGGTCGAGCATCTCTACGCGATCGCCGACGGCGAGGTCATACCCGAGGAAGGCGAGCCCAACGTCGTCTTCTGCCTGGACGAGTTCGGGCCGCTCAACCTCCAGCCTCACCCCGGTCGGCAATGGGCCGAGCGCGGCGGCCGACACAAGGGCCCCGGCCGCGAGCCCAGGCCCCGACGCCGGGCGACCTACACCCGCCCACACGGGGTCAGGCACCTGTTCGCCGCCTATGACCTGGGCAAGGATAGGCTTTACGGCCACATCAAGCCGAAGAAGAACCGCACAAGGTTTCTGGAGGCTTGCCGCTACCTGCGTAGCCTCTACTCGCCAGAGATCCGTATCGCGATCGTGCTCGACAACTTCTCCCCGCACCTGACCACGAAGAAGGACAGCCGGGTCGGCGACTGGGCCGCGGCCAACAACGTTGAGTTCGCCTACACCCCGACCAACAGCTCCTGGCTCAACCGCATCGAGGCCCAGTTCACCGCCCTGCGCTACTTCACCCTCGACGGCACCGACCACGCCAGCCACAAAGAACAGGGCAGCATAATCCGCCGCTACATCATCTGGCGGAACAAGAACGCCCAGGACGAGCGGCTACGCGAAGTCGTCAACAGGGCGAACATTGCCTGATGCGGCACTGGCGCGGAACCCCGGGTGTTCACGCCCGGGAGGAAGCGCTTCTTGGCACTGCTCTGACCCGCACGGGCGCACGGGTCTGCGCTATTGACCTCAGCCGGGACGTTTCTGGTTCTCGATGTACTCCTTGATGACAGCGGGCGGGGTGCCGCCGCACGAGGCGGCGAAGTAGGACGGCGACCAGAAGTGTTCGCCCCACAGGTACTTGCGGATGTGGGCGGGGAACTCCTGCCGCAGGCGCCGGGCGGAGACGCCCTTGAGGGAGCCGACGAGCCGGGAGATGGCGACCTTGGGTGGGTAGTGCACGAGCAGGTGGACGTGATCGTGTTCGCCGTTGAACTCCCGCAGCTCCGCGCCGAAGTCGGTGCACACGTCGCGCATGACCTCTTCGCAGCGCCGAAGGATCTCGTCGGTGAACGGTCCGCGCCGGTACTTGGGGGTGAAGACCAAGTGGGCGTGCAGGGTGTGGACAACGCTACGGCCCCTGCGAATATCGGGGTTTGGCTCCCAGCGTGGTGACATAGATCAATGCTACGATCACGCCCGTGAAGATCGTGACGCAGGTCAAGCTCATGCCGGACGCCGCGCAGGCATCCGCGCTTGAGCGCACCCTGGGTACGGTCAATGACGCCGCGAACTGGGTGTCGGAGGTGGCGTTCGAGCACGGCGTGCCGCGTGAGTACGAGCTGCGCGCACACCTACGCCGAACTCAAAACCCGTGGGCTGGGAGCGCAGGCCGCGCAACACGTCATCAAGAAGGTGCGCGACTCGTACACCACGCTCAAGGCCAACATGCGGGCCGGCAGCCTCGGCAAGGAAGGCTCCAGGCGTCGCCGCAAGGCCGAGTCCAAGCCCATCACCTTTCGCCCCGAGGCCGCCCAGCCGTATGACGACCGGTGCCTGAGCTGGCAGTACGACCAGCGGACCGTGTCCGTCTGGACCGTGGACGGCCGGGTCAAGAACATCCGCTTCGCCTGCTCCGCCGACGCGCTCAAGATGCTCCAGGCGCACCGGCCGGGCGAATCCGACCTGACCGAGCGCGACGGCGTGTTCTACCTCCTCGCCACCTGCGACGTGCCCGAGGCCGAGCAGTACGCGCCGGACGGCTTCATCGGCGTGGACCTCGGTATCGAGAACATCGCCACCGCCTCCACCGGCTACCTCGCGGCCGGGCGGGGGCTCAACCGGTACCGCAAGCGACAGCTTGCCCTGCGTGCCAAGCTCCAGAAGAAGCGCACCAGGAGCGCCAAGCGGCGGCTCAAGGCTCGTGCCCGCAAAGAGGCGCGGCACGCCGCCAACCAGAACCACATCATCTCCAAGACGATCGTGACCGAGGCTGAACGCACCGGGCGGGGCCTGTCCCTCGAAGAAATCAAGGGCATCCGCAACCGGGTACGGCTCCGCAAGCCCGTGGGGGTACCTCCCACGCCCTTAAGGCAGTGGGGGAGGGTCGCACTCCACTCCTGGGCCTTCGCCCAGCTCGCAGACTTCATCGTCTACAAGGCCAGGCGGGCCGGTGTGCCCCTGGTCTTCGTTGATTGCGCGTACACGTCGCAGACGTGCGCCGAGTGCGGCCACGTCGACAAGCGCAACCGTGTCGACCAGGGGCTTTTCATCTGCCGGGGGTGCGGGGTCGTTGCCCACGCCGACCGGAACGCCTCCCACAACATCGCCACCCGTGGCGAGAACGTGTGGAATGCGGGGCGTGAGTCACGCGTCCCTGCCACCCCATAACGGGGTGTCTGGACGGAGGAGTCCACCCCAGCAGCCAGTTGGGCACTACCTCCAAGCCCGGTCCTTTAGGGCCGGGTCAAGTTGACTCGAGGAACAGCGCGGCCAGCCGGGGCAGGTGGCGCCGCATCTCATCGTCGTCCTCGACGTCCCAGTCGTCGCCGGTGGCCTTGTCGGGACGCGCCATGTCAGGGACAGCGGCTTGCAACGCGACGTCGAGCGAGTCGGTCTCGCCCTGGACCTTCTGGTATGCGTCCTGGACCAGACGGCTCAGCGACTCGAAGCCGACCCAGCCGCTCTCGCCACGACTCATGCGGACGACCACGGGTAGGCCGGCCAGGCAGTCGGGATCGGCCACGGCCTGGGTGAACGTGTCCCGTCCGAGCAGGGCCAGCCCGTCGCGGAAGTCCATGAAACCGTCGTCTCCGCAGCCGCCCTCGATGAGGTAGGCGGCATTCCACAGTGGACGCCGGTACGCGGAGTCGGTCACCTCGATGTGCTTCAGGTAGAAGTCGATGATTTCCCTACGCTCCAATGTGGCGATCACGTCGGTGAGCGCTTCAGGCAGTGGATCATCAGGCAGGTCCCTGTCGTCGGCCCGGTCGCCGACCGCCCTACGTCCTCGCTCGATGAGTTCCCACCAGTCATTGATCTTCATGGCCAGGGAGCCTAGAACAGGGTTCTGACAACGGACGGTGAGTGAGCTCAGAAATCTCATCGACGGTATCACCCCAGGTGAAGGGGGCTGGCCGACAGGTTGGAGCGCGCCGAATGCCTTACACCTCCAGGCAGCTCAGCGCCTGCATGGCCTCGTACTCGATGCGTGAGAGGTCGCAGAGAACCGCGCCGGCCTGCTGGAGGCACTGTTCCTCGCCTGATTCACCAGCTTCCTCGATCAGCGCTGCTACTTCCGACCACAGGGTGGCTGCCTCGGTGTACAGCGTGTGGCCGGTGCGCAGGTGGCTGCTGTCGAGTAGTTCGGTGCACTCGGCGAGGAAGTCACGGTAGAGGTTGCGGAACAGGGCGCCGCCGGTTCCGGACTTCTCCATCAGACGGGCGGCCTGCGGCAGGTCCTGCCGCGGGTTGTCGGTGCGCTGAAGCCATGTACGTACCAGCTTGCCGGCCTTCTTGATGCCTCGATGGCCGAGGTTGGTGATGGGCGGGTTGAGGAAAGCGTCGGCGCAGGCGGTGATGGCGGGAATGATCCGGCCCTGTGGGGAGGACGGCCTCCTTGGAGTGGTGAGGATGAACGAGCGGTGCTTGGCGGTCATCGGGCCGCGTGCGGCTCTGGCCTGGGCGAGGCCGGCCAGGCTGGTGGTCACCGCGCCACCTTGCTGGTCGGTGTCCATCAGGTAGGCGTCGTGGTCGTCGTAGCCGTACATGGCGACGACATGGCCGCCGAAGTGCGCCTTCGACCCGAAGTAGTCCAAGTAGTAGCTGTCGAGCTGCAGTCCGACCGGGCGGCCGGCGTCGATGGGGGCCGCCACGTTCTCCCACGCCCTGCGGGGCGAGCTCGTCTCCTTGACCAGTAGGTCCAAGCCGAGTCCGGCGGCCAGATTTCTGGTGAGGTCGAAAGGCTTGACCCGCCCTCCGAGAAAGGGGAAGCCCATGCTCTTGCTGTCCCAGTAGATGAAGGAGAGGCCGGAGCCGAGACCGAAGAGCATGGGCTCGGACAGATCGAGCCCCTGGTGCCGCAGCAGCACCCCCAGGGCTGTCGTCTCGCAGTGCTGCGTACCGCGAGCCTCGATGCCTCTTACTACGGTCATGCTGCGCTCTCCTCGACAGGGATGATCAGCCGGGTCATCAGCTCCTGCCCGACATGGATGAACAGCACGCGGCACTACGGAGGCGGCTTGAGTTTATTGGAGCAACCGGCGAGCTTCTTCTACGCCGGCGACCGGCCCCTGCGGGCCGAGGAGATGGCCGACCCGTATCGGCGCGTCATGCTGCTCACCGCTCGTGCCACCAGCCGTGCCGAACGCGCCTGGCTGCGCGAACCCTCGGTGAAGAACGCGCCGCGTCTGTCACCACGGGCACGGCGCGCCGCGTCTGTCACCACGGGCACGCGCGCCGATCCGCCCACGACCGAACGACCCACGAGCTGACCGCCCACGGAGGACCCCATGCTTGCGCCCTGGTACGACGGACAGGGCCCGGCCGCCGATGTCCTGCACGTCGGCGAACTGCCCGACCCGATCCCCGGTCCCGGCGAGGTTCGCGTCCGTGTCACCGTGTCGGGGGTCAATCCCGGCGACACGAAGAAGCGACGCGGCTGGCTCGGTTCATCCATGCCGATCCCAGAGTGATCCCGCACAGCGACGCGGCCGGGCTCGTCGACGCGGTGGGAGACGGAGTCGACACCATCAGGGCTCCCTGACCGCCCAGCTGGTCCGCTGGACAGGCGCGACCGTGATCGCCACGGTCCGCCGCACCGCGGACCTCGACCGCGTCGACCCGGTCGTCGCCTCCCACGCCGTCGCCCTTGACGCCGACGATCCGGCGGCGACGATCCGCGCCTACACGCCGCGGGGCGTCGACCGGATCATCGAGGTCGCCCTGTCCGACAACGCCGACCTCGACAACGCCGTCGCCGCGGGCGGGGCCGTCGCCGCCGCCTACGCCACGGGCATTGGACAGCACCGAGATTCCCTTTTGGCCCCTGCTGCGCTACCCGACCGGCCCGGACAGGCGTTTCACTTCCCGGGCGGCCTCGCCTGCTGCCTGTTCGGCCCGGGACGCGGCTTCGGCAGCCGCCTCACGCTGTTTCTCCGCTTCCTCTCGGTCCCGCTCGGCTCGCTGGAGTTCCTCGCGTGCCTGCCGCAGTCGCCGCTCGGCGGCGGACACCTCCCTTGCGGCTTGGCCGTGCCGGTCGCGTGCCCTCTTCAGCAAGACGTCGGTTTCCGCCTGCGCGGCGCGCAGCTCACGCAGCTGCTGATCGGCGGCCCGGGCCGCCTCGCGGGCCTGACCGAGCTGCTCCTGCTTCTGGCGGCGCCGCTCGGCGACCTCGTCCTTGGCACGAGTCCGTGCAGAAGCCGGCGCGGCCGCCGCTCGGGCCGGCTTCCGGGGCGTGCCGGCCGTCGCGGTCGTGCGGCTGGGGAAGTCCGCCGGCGGGGCGAGGGCGCTCTCCAGACGGCCGGTGGCCCACCGGTCGGCTGCGTCCTGGTCGGCGAGCACGGCGCGCAGGGTGGCTTCGACGTCCCGCTGCACCGTGTCCGACAGCCGGTGTCCGGCCTCGACGGCGAGCTCGGCAGCTTGCCGCGACATCGCGGACACGATGCTCCGGCGCTGCTCGGACAGCGCCTTGATCCCGCCGGCGTCCAAGCTCTGGTAGGCCTCGCGCAGCGCGCGCCCCAGCTCCAGGAACCGTTGGCTTTCCTCCGGCTCGGAGCGCAGCAGCAGGTTCGCTGCCCAGGCCGCGAGGGAGGGACGGCGGGAGGCATGGATTCGACGGGCATCCTCCACGCGTCCGGCCGTCCTGGCCTCAGCTGCCAGCACCTCGCGGCGGGAGACGAATTCGGGTGGCGGCATGGCGTAGAGCTCGCTCAGAGCCTTCTCCACGTCGTGGCCTTCGCTGCATCGCGCACCTTTACGCCGCATGATCATCAGATTCGCCCGGGCCGGGCTGCCGCGCACCTCGAGGCTGCTCCTCGACGCGAAGGGACCAGGGTCACTGGCCCTGCGCCGCACCGCGGTGGGCCCTGGGGCCTCCCCTTCGGGGATGATCTTCGCCTTTTGTCGGCGTCCTACGATGGAACGGTCCCGATCGGCAGTCGGCCCCCTTTCCGGCGGAGCTACGGAGCGATATGTGAGGGGCAACTGCACACCTGCGGCCCGAGCGGGAGCGGTCCCTCGAGATGCTCGACCGGATGTACGACCTCGACCTCTTCCCGGTCTACCACCGCCTCACCCGCCCGGTGCTGCTCTGCTGGGGCCGGGGCAGAACCGGGAGCGGAAAGAACATGCTCGGCCGAATCCTGATGCGCACCCGTGGCCGCCTCCGCATCGAACTCGCCGAGTCAGCCTGAATCCAAGGGCTACCCGGCGCGTAGAGACGGCGCGGGTGATTGTCGTGAGGGGCGCCTTGAGCGCTGTGCGGCTCTAGGGCCTGTGTGACGTTGTGATCAGCTGGCCTTCAGGAGGTCGTTGATCCAGATCATCGAGGCACGGAGGTGGAGGCCGGCGAGGTAGCTCTCG